>JBFMAP010000034.1:0-8352 GCA_040755655.1 Microcaldota archaeon | reverse complement strand
CGATGGAGAAGGATATGGGAGTGAAGAGGGGCTATTTCGTCGGCACGCACCTCCACGAGTCAGAGCGGACCTCTGTGTGGCATGGCGCGCTCGCGAACGCGTTTTCAGCGCTCCTCGGCTGCGTGATACCCGCGCTTCCCCTCGTGTTTTTCCACGGCGCGGCAGCGGTTTACACTTCGGTGTACATCGCGCTCGCCATGCTGTTCGCGCTCGGCGCATACCTCGGCAGGCTCTCGAAGGAGAACATACTCGCGAGCGGGCTCAAGATCATCATAATCACGCTTTTAATCGTTCTCTTCAATGTGTTAATCGGCAGGTATGCCTGACGTGCTCGTATGCCGAACGAACTCCGCAAGGACCCCCTGTTTGAAAGGTACGCGATAATAGCAGAGGCGCGCGGGAAGCGGCCCACTGATTTCGCACTGAAGCGCGCCCCCTGCGAGTCGAAGCCGGAAGGAATATGCTATTTCTGCCCTGGCAACGAGCACCTCACGCCTCCTGAAATAAGCAGAATCACCGAGAAGGGAAAGAAAGGATGGATAGTGCGATGCTTCCCGAACAAATTCCCCGCGGTCTCGCGCGATTCGCCTCGCGCATACGGCTATCACGAGATAATAGTGGAGACAAACAAGCACGGCGCAACCCTCTCAGAGCTCAGCACGCCGCACATAAAAAAAGTTCTAGATATGTACGCCTCGCGCGTGCTCGCGCTCCACAAGGATAAGAAAATAAAATACGTTTTGATTTTCAAGAACGAGGGCGAGGAGGGCGGCGCCTCCCTCTCGCACACCCACACGCAACTTATCGCCCTCGCGCAAATCCCCCCGGTAATTGAGGATGAGATTCGCGCGCAGAAAAAATTCAAACGCTCGCACAAAAAATGCGCGCTATGCGAACTTGCGAAAAAAGAAAAAAACAGCGAGCGTGCAGTTTACGAAAATGATGAGTTCGTCTGTTTTGCCCCTTATGCATCGCGCTTCAGTTTCGAGACCTGGGTCCTCCCGAAAAAGCACATCCCCTCCCTCGCGCAACTCACCGAAAAACAAAAACTCGCGCTCGCGGACGCGCTCAAAAACTCCCTTGGAAAACTCGACAAACTCCTGAACCGTCCGCCCTACAACTACCTCGTGCATATTGCTCCTGCGCGCGGGCGCGAATACATGGATTTCCACTTCCACATAGAAATCTGCCCGCGGCTCGCGAGATGGGCTGGTTTCGAGTTCGGCTCGGGAATAATGATAAACTCGATGCCTCCGGAAACAGCGGCAAAGGCCCTGCGCGGGACGCGGGTATAACAAAATTCTTTTGCTTCTTGAGAGTGATAAAATTAGAGCCGTCGATAAAAAGAGCCGGAGTTGATGACTGGTTTACTGTAGCAGTAAAAACTAAACGAAGCTTTATTAAGGAGAACCTGCATAAACTATTACTTATTCTACTGAAGTGGGAGGTCGATATAATGGCAACTCAAAACGTCGTAAGGCTTGCCCAGTATGATGGAAATCAGGGGCTTACTGTCAGACAGGCAATCAATACGGCAAACGACAGAAGAATTACTTTAATGCCAAACAAGAGCGAAAGCGAGGACATAACCAAGGGCTTTGACGGGAGGCTCGTTCTAACGGACACTTGGAAAAAGGAAAAAGAAGTCTACCCTGCCTGGACAGGAACGTTTTTCATCCACGGGAAGAAAGACGCTCCCTTGCCGAAGACAATCGAATACCCCGACCCTGAAACGAAAGAGACGTGGGTGGTTGACACAGGGAATGCGGCGGGTCTAAGGAACGTAATCCTCGCCCTCAACCACGGCTTCAAGGAGGATGGAACCCCGCTCATAAAGCTCCACGACGACAAAAACAGAATTGTAGTTGAAATAACTGATCCGAAGGAAATAGCGATACTTGAGAATTTTCCGGTAAAAGACGGTTGGTACTTGGCCGATTCGGCATTTGGCATACCCATTGGCGAAAAAGTTGATTCAAGCGACCCAAACGCCCGCCGTCTTTACAGAATCGGAGATGAAAAAGCCGGCCTTTTGGCTCGCGGCTACGGCTGCCTCGTCGGCTACGACGACAGGCGGTACGTCTTCGCCGGCGTCAGGCCGTCCTTCCGTTTTGGGGTGCTAGGGCTTGAGTCAGGCGAAATTGTCGCAATGGTGAAGCCTGAACTGAAACAGCTTGCAACTGAAGTTGAAAAAGTTTTGCAAAAGCCGGCCGGAGAGCTGACACAGGAAGACTGGGCAAAAATAAAACAGCTCGTAGAAGCGACAAAGAGCCAGTAAACTCATAGTCCTGGGCGCAGGCTCAGGGCCACACGCCCCTTCATAGTGCCGTAAAAGCGGACATGAAATACAGCGGCGACACATAGTAGCCTTACGGCGAAACAGTGAAGCCGCAGTGAAAGTTTTTGAGTGAAGGGGCTACGGTGCCGGCCTTTTGGCTCGCGGCTACAACAACCTCAACGACTACAACAACAGGCGGAACGTCAACGCCAACAACAGGCCGTCCAACCGTTTTGGAATGACCCTCCCCCTGCGCCTTCAGGATTTTCAGGTTTATGAAGTCCTACCGGAATCTCTTCGGCAGGCTTTGTGATTATGATAATCTTCTTCTTGCATTCAAGAAGGCAAAGAAAAGGAAATCCAAGAAGCAATACGTCATTGACTTCGAAAAGAACCTTCAGAACGAGCTTTTCAAACTTCAGTGGGAACTCTTAACGGGCACTTACAGACCCAGACCGCTTACAACTTTCACCGTGCGCGACCCAAAGACGAGAAGAATAAGCTCCTCCCACTTCCGGGATCGCGTCGTCCATCACGCGGTTTGCAACATCATCGAACCTATCTTTGAAAAAAGATTCATCTGCGATACCTACGCAAACAGGAAAGGGAAGGGAACGCTTGCGGCGTTGAAGAGGTTCGATTGTTTTTTAAGAAAAACAACGAAAAACGGAAGAACAATAATCGTAGCAAAGACGGGAAACGACGTCATCGGCTACGCGCTGAAAGCAGACATAAAACACTATTTCGAGACAGTTGACCACCCAGTGTTGATTTCAATTTTAAGAAAAAGAATCTGTGATGAAGATTTACTCAACCTAATCCAGCTAATTCTCGAAAACCACAAAACCGAGATTCCGGAGAAAGGAATGCCTCTCGGAAACCTGACGAGCCAGTTCTTTGCGAACGTCTATCTCGGCGAGCTTGATTATTTTGTGAAGCACGATCTTAAGTTAAAATACTACGTGAGATATGTCGACGATTTCATAATTCTAGAGCAAAATAGAGCTTTGCTTGAAGAATACAAACAGAGGATAAGCCGTTTCCTTCTTGAAAAACTGAAGGTCGAGCTTCACCAGGAGAAATCCAGAATAATACCTTTGCATCGAGGCATCACGCTGCTTGGCTTTCGTGTTTTCTACCATTATAAACTCTTGAAGAAAGCCAATCTGAACAGAATCGAAAAACGGATTCTGAAACTCAAAGAGAAACTAGCACGAGGCGAAACTGACCGCGAGCACATAGCCCTCAATATCGCAGGTTGGGAAGGCTACGCAAAGATGGCAAACACGCACAAACTAAGAATGAACATCAGAAAGCGCGCCAAGGAGTTATTTGTGTTTGTGACTAACAACATCTAAAGAACTTTTCACCAACTCCAAATCAATCTGTGCAAGCCTACATTTTCCATTTGAAAGCATCATTTCACTATTCCCTGCTTCTCCAAAAACTGCGCGCGTATTCCTCAGGCTCGGCAGTAACTATGCGCTCGAAATCCTTCGGGAAGCAGCACGCGTAATTCTTCCACTTGAACCTGTCGTCAACGAACACGACGACCGCGCGGTCGCTCTCGCTTCTCACGCACCTTCCTGCTGCCTGCAGCGCCTTGGAGACCGCGGGGTACATGTACCCGTACTCCCATCCCTTCCCGAATTTCTCATCGTAGTAGTCGATGAGCGCCTCAACTTCTATGCTCATCTCCTCGAGCGCCACACCCACTATCACAGCGCAGAGCATCTCGCGGTTCGGGAGGTCGATTCCCTCAGCCACGCTCCCACCCTGCACGCCCACGAGCACGCCTCCCTTTTCTTTCGCGCGCTTGAAATTCTCGAGAAGTTCGCCAACCTCGCGGGCCTTCATTCTTTCCTTCTGCACGAAAACACGCTCCCCCAAGTTCATGAGCGGAAGAATCGACTGGAGCACGTTGTACGCAGGGAAGAAAACGCCCACGTTCCCCGGAGTCGCGGAAATCACCTTCTCAATCACGTGCGCAATTCTCTCGAACTCCTCGCGCGTCCTTTTCGAATAGCGTGTTGTTACACCCGGTACAACCAGATTCAATCTATTTTCTCTAGGAAACGGCGAGGGATACTCTTTCATTATCGTTCGCCCTGGCTCGAGCCCGAGCAAATCGCGGTGCATCTCAAGAGGGACGAGCGTGCCGCTCATGAGGATTGCAGAGCTCGCCTCATTGAGCGCCGTTGCGCGCGCAGGGTCTAGGCATTTGTGCTTCAGCGTGAACCACTTCCCCCTTTTCCGAAGGATGCGGACGAACCCCTCCTCCTCGTCCCACTTCTCGAGAAATCTGCTTATCCTCAAGCACGCGCTCCTCTTGTTAGTTTTTTCAATGTACTCGGTTCCCAAATCCTCGAGCGAAATGTACGCTGACTCCATGTTTTCGAAAATATTTTTTATGTCGTCCTTCCCAACCAAAATTTCATTTTCATTTTTCAACTCGCCTTTGCACCACTTCTCAAAATTGCGCGCGCATTCCCCGACATCGAATTCGCTTCCGAGCATCCTTGCCTCGTGCGCGGCCTTCCTCAGTATGAAACTGTTTATCGAGGAGGAGAGCTGCTCCCTCAATCTGCCTGCAGCGTTGTGCGCCTCATCAACAATCACCACACACTCGCCCAACTCCTTTCTTGTGCGCGCGAGGAAAACCTTCCTTACTCTCGGCGCGAGGAGTTGGAAATAATCCGCAATCAGCACGCGCGCGCCAGGCGCAGCCCTCATGCTCATCTCGTACGGACACGCCTCAGTTTCGCGGCACGCCCTGCAAACCTCAGAACTGTCGAAAATAGGCCCGCACCTCCCCTTTATTTTCTCGAAATTCGCGCCTGCCTTCCTCTCCTGCTGCCTGCTGAACCCGCGCGCGTTCGCGTAGTAGATGCAGTTTTCCCCTTTCCTCTTCCTCTCGCACATACGGTAAAAGTCGTCATAATCAAGTTCATCGAGCGAGATTTCAGGGCAGGTGTGCCTCCTCCCCACGACATCAACAGCGACGAAATCCAGGTTGAATTTCGCGCGAATCCCCCTGAGCACCTCGAGCGCGATTTTGTGCTGGGATATTTTCGGCGTGAGAAAAATCACGCTCAAATCATTATTGAGCGCGTGCGTGAGCGCGGCGCTGAGCGCGGCGTCCGTCTTCCCGCAACCGAGAGGCGCGTGGCACAATATGTGCTTCCTCTCCTCAAGCGCGCGCAGTATGTCGTTCACCATCTCGTCCTGGTATTTTCGCATGCGGCCGTGGCGGAAATAAACTTCCATAGAAAAAGAAGCGCGCGAAGGGTTAAATAATCTCAGAGGGGGTAAGATTCCACTGCAAACCCGCTACGTAACGAGCTCCACAGCGCTGCCCCCGTCCTCCTCCTTGTTTCTCTTTATCTCGTAAAGTTTCGCGCTCGCCGCGTCCCTCAAGTTCTCGTCGTGCGTAATTACAAACGTCTGCTCCACAATTTTCGGAATCTGCTCGTAGAGCGCGCGGGCAATCGCCTTCACGCCATCTTCATCCAGATTGTGCGTGGGCTCGTCGAGAATCAGCCAGCTCAAATTCGGCACGAGAACCGTCGCGAAAGCGATGCGGAGCGCGAGGCAGGCGCACGCGCGCTCCCCGCCGCTCGCCATCCCATCCACAGGAAGCCAAACTCCATCGCGCATCCCCAACTCGAGTTCGTAATCTTTTTCGTCCGCGCGCAGCCTTATTGACGTGTAATCTGCGTAAGGATACACCACGCCCCAAATCTCGCCCATCGCCGAGTTTATCGCCTCAACCAACTCGGTGCGGAGCACGTGCTGCGTCTCGACAACGGAGTTCTGGAATATGAGCAGATTCTCAATCAAACCCTCGTAACTCTTAATCTCGTCCGCGTACCTCCTCATCTCCGCGAGCCTCTTCCTCCTCTCCTCGAGGAGCTCGCGCACAGGCGCAGCCTCCCTCTCGACGCCTGCGGACTTCTCGCGCAGGCCGCTCTCCCTCACGCGCGCCTCCTCGCCCTCCTTTCTCGCGCGCTCGAGCGCGCTCTCTTCGAACCTGAGTTCGCCAATCATCTTCTCGAGCGCGCGCAGTTCATCCTCAAGTTTCCTCGCCTTCACCTTTTTATCGAGCGCGCCGCTCACCCCGCTTAGTTTCTCATCCACATTTTTCTTCTTCTCCTCGAGCGCCCCAGCCTCTCCTTCCCTTTTCTCAATTAGTTTTTCCTTCTCCTCAATCCCCTTCTTTGTTGAAGCAAGAGTCGCCGAGTTTTTCTCAGTCTCGCTTTCCACGTTCCGCAGAGCGCGCAGCCTCTCCTCCATCGGCTCCACGCGCGTCTTTATCTCCTCCAGTTCGCGCGCCTCCTTCCTCCTCTCGCCCAAACCCTTCTCCGCTGTCCGAAGCTCGCCCAATATCTTCTCCATCTCCTTCCCGCGCGCGAGCCTCAACTCCGCCCTTCTCTCCTCTGTGAGTGGCGACTCGCACACAGGGCATTTCGTGATATCTTTCTCCAGTTCGGCGAGCGCGCTCTTAATTTCAGATGCGCGCGAGCGAAGCGCAGCCAGCTTCTCGGTCTCATCCTCCACGCGCCTTCTCTTCTCCTCCATCTGCAATTTCAACTCGTCTAGCGTTCTCCCGCTCAGCATAACTTCCATGAACTCCTTTTTTTCCTTCTTCTCTGCGAGCAGTTCGCCCAACTCCTCCAATTTCCTCTGAACATTTCCAAGCACGAGCGCGCCTGCCTTTATCTCCCGCTCGTTTGCGCGCGCCTCTCCCCGCAGTTTCTCAATCTCTTTCTTGAGCTCCTCGCTCTCTTTTCTCAGCCTGTCGGCCTCCTTCTCATCCACCACTGCCTTTGCTATGTCAGCGCGCAGACTCTCGAGAGTGTGGTTTACTCCTGCCTTCTTCTCAGCGAGCGCGCGAAACTCCCTTGATTTCGCTTCGAGCGCGCGCACTGCCTCCTCCTTCCCCTTCCTCTCCTCGCCGAGTTTCGCGAGTTCGCGCGCGAGTTCCTCCTTCGCGCCCTCCATTTTCTTTACCGCCTCCTCGCCCCTCCTAACCTCTGCCTCAATCTGCTCCAGATTGGTTTCCTTGAGAGCGCGCCCCTTCTCCTCCTTCACCTCCTTAATTCGATTAAGCACTTTGCTCAAACCTGCGCGCGCATCCTCGAACCTGCTTATCCCCAGCAGTTCATCAATCTGTTTTTTCCTCTCGCCCCTCCCCAAATTAAGAATATAATCGATTCGGTTCTGCTCGGAATAGATGGCGCGCGCGAACAGCTCGTAATCCACCTTAAGTAGTTTCTCGACGTATTCGGTGACGCGCTGCTGCTGGGGTCCCTCAATCAATTTCCCTTCGCCCCTTATCTCGGCCTCCGTTACCTCACTCTGTTTTATTTTTCTCTTCACGGTGTAACTCTTCCCGCCGACGTCGATTCCAACTTCTACCTCCGCGCCCTCGCCCCTCGCGCGCCTGCTCACCACGTCGCCTATTTTAATTCTCTTGTGCTGGAGCGCCGGAAACGTCCCGAACAGCGCGAAGCATATTCCCTCGAGCACGCTGCTCTTCCCAGAGCCCATTATCCCCACGAGTATGTTCGTGCCCTTCCCGAACTCGAGCCTGCTGGTCTCGTGCGACCTCCAGTTCCTCAACTCGACGGAACGAATCATAACCTCAACCTAACCTGCATTCAAGTTAGCCGATAAAAATTATAACATGTTCGTCGCGCGCATCACCCATATGCATCGTCGTGGTGCGCGAATTTCAACAGTCTTACGACCTTTCTTCTCTCATCCACGTCATAAATAAGCACGAAAGAGCCCACGTGAACGCCCCGCGTATTTGCCAATGGCGCGCGCAAAGGCTTGAATGCATGCGGATTTGCAAGTATCTGTTTTATTTTCTTGCTTAGTGCTTCTTGCAAAACCGCGTCTTTTTTACACTTTTTTCTAATAGAAGCTTCGCAAGAGCCCTCGATTTCAAGCTCGTACATCGCAATCACTCGAAAAGCTGCTCGATTTTCTTAACTCTCCTGAATTTGCCGTGCTTTTTGGCTTCTATCACTTCTTGAACAAACTCGGGTTTGAAGCCAGGCTCCAAGACC
>JBFMAP010000033.1:0-8368 GCA_040755655.1 Microcaldota archaeon | reverse complement strand
ATGAGCCACATCAAGGCAGAGATGGGAATGAAGGCTCATTTCTACAATAGGCTCAGGCTTGCCTGAGCGGCTCTTTTGCTCGTGGTCAAAGGCAATTTTCACGTCGTGGAGTTATGCAACACAGCAGGTACAACTCTTCTCGTGTGCGACACCGCAACTTTCGATATACGAGAGCAACTGAAGAAAATAGGTGTGGAAAAACTGAGCCCAGAAGCGAGGATTGCATATAACGGGCGATACAGATGGGATGACGGAATAAAGAAGCTCAGAGAATTCTTCATCACTGACGCTGGAGCGAAAGGAATTTTGGCCCTTTTTATCACTCCCGACGCTTTTAGAGGCGACACAAATTGGTTCAACGGCTATGCCACGAGTTTGGCCCCAGAAAATGAAGTAGACATCCCTACAGCTTTTTCATTTGCGACGGCAGGTTGGTACTCCCCAGTCGTTGCTGTGCTCTGCGATTTGCAACTTACCGTTTTTGCTAGTTTATCCAGTAAAGAACAAACCCGCGTTATATCCATTGATCTTAAAGATCCTATTCCAGAGCAAAACCCAATTAATCCAAAGTTTAGAGTGGTTTGTGTGGTGAATCCTAGAAATCCCTTTGCAGAAGATATTATCCATATCCCAATCACCGCAGACAATTTCAAAAACATCTACGTGTTCAACTATACCGAATATAAAAAAGAAAATAAAATCGAGATATGGAGTTTCTCGAAATAGTTTAATACTCCGTTTCACTCCCGCTGATAAGTTTCTTCTCCCGTTTCCCGTAAATCTCCTCAATCATCTTCCAGCCCCTCTCGCGCATTCCCATCACTACCAGCGCGTGAAGTATGTCATCCCGCCACTGCTCGCGCTTCCTTATCTGCTCGAGGAGAGGCCTCTCGCGGAGGAACGGCTCGCGCTGAAGAAACACCCTCCTGCTTCCGGCTTACCACCTGTTCTTCCTATCTTCGGGCTCACGCCCCTTGAAAGGAGCCACCTCACGCAGACCATCTCCCGCGCAATAGCGCAATGAAATATATGTTATTCCTATATAAATATTTGAGTGTTATTTTTATTCCTAAAAGAATTAGAGCGCGGGTTCGAGGAGCCAGTCCTCAACCGCCTTAGTCTCGACGTTTCTCCTTCTTTCGTCGGTTTTGTTCGCGCTCAGGACGAGCCCCTTCGCCCTCGCAACCTTCATCCCGGACTCGAGCCCTTTCCATTCGCGCTCAGGAATCTCCCCGCTTCCGACCCAAACCTGAACCGCGAGCGTTTCAGAACCGGTTTTCTGCGCTATGAAGTCGCACTCTCCCTCCTCGCCCTTGAAATATGAAAGCGAGTATCCCCTCCTGACAAACTCTATCGCGACGACGTTTTCCAGCCTCCGCCCCTCGTCCTCCTGTGCGGATATGCTGACCGATTTCTGGAGCCCAGTATCGTAAGCGTAGTGTTTGGCGTCCGAGACTATCCTCTCCCTCGGGGAGCGCAGGTAGGGCGGCACTGAAAGCACCAGATACGCGTCGTTGAGCGCCTCCACAAATGACCTGAATGTGGGCTGGCTTATCCCGAGGCGGTAAGCGGTCTTTTTCGCAGAGATCGTCTTTCCTGGCTCTGAGAGAAGCAGAAGCGCAAGGTCCGAGAGCGGTTTTATCTCCCTCACGCCTTTTCTCGCGGCTACGTCCCTGAGCACCGTGAGTTCGAGATAAAGCTTGTGCAGCCTGGGCGCGTCGTACGGCCTGAGCACGCATTCCGGGTACCCTCCAACTTCGAGGTAATCCCTTAGAGACCTCACGCCCCACTTTTTTGCATCCCTGAACGAGAGCGCCAAAACCGTCTCAGGGACAGCCCTGCCGCCCAGCGAGGAGGCAATCTCCTTTGAAAGCAGCGACGCGCTCGAGCCGGTTATCAAAACGCGCCTTTCCTTCCTCTCGGCCTCCTGCCTCACGACCTTCACCCAGCCTTCGAGCGCCTGAATTTCGTCGAGGACAACCATGCCGCCAGCCGGTATCCCGTTTATCTCTTTTGCCAGCCCCGCTGGCGTTGAGGGCGCGCCAAGCGATTCGAGGTCAAAATAGGTGCCCTTTCCGCCCTTCTCCTTCCACATCTCGAGCATGCGCAACGCAAGCGTGGTCTTTCCAACCCTTCTAGGCCCTATCAGTGCCACTGCCTCCCTCCACCCCAGCATTTTCGCGAGCCGCCCCTCCTCCTCCCGCGCGAGATACATAGTGAAAATATACTTTCATCATATTTAAATATCTTTCCCTTTCCCAGCCTTTTATTTAAATACTGTGAAAACATACTTTCATTATATAAAAACTATCCTCGAAATAGTACCTCGCCTTGTGCGCCCTCCCCTCTGCCGTCGGAGCGCGAAAGCCTTATTAAGGGGAAGCGCCATAAAATAATACTTATTCTGGAGAGGTGGTTTCATGGCTAATAACGAAGCACAACTAACTACTAAAAGGGAAGGACGACGCGAATTTTTTAAAAAAGTAGGACTTTTTGCAGGGGGATTCGTTGTAGGAACCGGAGGACGATCACTTCTTGGAACAATTTTTCCTTCTCACACTCCAGACCAAAGCGCGCCGTTTTATGTGGCGGAGCCTTATTCTATTTCTCGTAGAGGAACAGTACGCGTTGAAAAATATGGACTTGTGGTTGAAGAGGACGGGAAAAAACCCACGTACATAGACTTACGTAAAGAGTTAGAAGCCATAGGATTGAAAAAATTTGGCGCAGGAGCAAAAATAGTCTCTGGAGAGCTTGAGATAGGAAAACCCATCGAGTATTTCGTCACAGCTCCTGGGGCCGACGGTGTCATACGGGTTCTTATAGAACCTAACTCTTACTCATCTGACGTCTTGCGTCGTGAGGGCTTCAGTTTCCCCCAAAGTTTTTCACTTATGCCCCTCCCGTATTCAGCTGTACTGACACTATCCGACAAATTTACGGTTGAGGGAGTCGTAAGACCTATAACGTATGAACATAAAGAATTACTGATTTTCGATTTCCGTTCGAAGTCGGTTGTCAGAAAACCGTTAAATGAGCTGCTAAAGGAAATGGGAATTAAGAAATAAGCTCACATAGTGTGTTTATTTTTTCTTCTTTTTCCGATATAAAGAGCTTCAGCCCCACGTCGTTGGACAGGCGAAACCTATATAAACCCTTTATATCATATACTTTCCACCTCTTTTAACGTCAGTTAGAGAGTCTGAAAAGTTTAGTGCTTATCTCCCTTTTGAGAAATGCAGCCGCGCTCTGTGCGCGTGCGCGCATACCTCATGGGGTTCAAAAATCCTACAAAACGGGCTTCTTTATGGCGAAGATACACCGTCATCGGCGCGGTTCGCTCGCATTCCGGCCGCGCAAAAGGGCAGCGAGACAGCTGCCGCGAATCTCTAGCTGGGCGAACATCCGCGAGCCTTGCCTTCTGGGGTTCGCGGGCTTCAAGGCAGGAATGACGCACGTGATGATGGTGGATGACTCTGATTCGCCTTCCAAGGGCCTTGAAGTTTTCGCGCCTGTGACCGTGCTTGAAACTCCTCCTGTTGTCGTTTATGGCGTGCGCTCGTATGTCTCTTCTCCTTCTGGCCTTCAAACCTTCTGCGACGTCCTCACTTCTGATGAAAATGTCCTCAAAAAACTCAAGGTGAAGAACAAGAAATCAACCGACATCTCGAAAATCGAATCCAACATAGAGAAACTCGCGGACATCAGCGCGCTCGCGTACGTGGACGCGAAGCGGACGAAGATTGGGAACAAGCAGATTGAGAGGATGGAAATCGGCGTGGGCGGGAAGAGCGCGAAGGAGAAACTCGATTATTGCAAATCAATTCTCGGAAACGAAATAACCCCCTCGGCGGTTTTCAAGGAGGGCGAGTACGTTGACGCGGTCATGGTTACGAAGGGAAAGGGCTGGCAGGGGCCTGTGAAAAGGTTCGGCGTCGCGCTCCAGAGAAGGAAGGCGACAGGAAAGGTGAGGCACGTTGGAACGCTCGGTCCGTGGCATCCTGCGCGCGTCATGTTCACTGTCCCGATGGCAGGCCAGATGGGCTACCATTCGCGCACCGAGATAAACAGGCGAATTTTGAAAATCGGCGAGAAGCCAGAGGAAGTGATTCCGAACGGAGGGTTTCCGGGCTACGGGGTTCTCGCGAACCCGTACATTCTGCTCAAGGGCTCCGTGGGCGGACCGCGCAAGAGGCTCATAAAATTGAGAAAGGCGCTGCGCGCGCACCCGCACATAAAGAAGCCCGGGATAAAATTCATCTCAAAGGATTCGCGACAATAGTCGCGAAATTTTGGAAGCTTCGCTTCCAAAGGATTCGAAGCAGGGATAGTTGATGTTTATGAAGAAAAAAATGAAAATGCAACCGAAAATTAAAAAGAAAGTCGACGAGTCTGATACGGCGCTCATACGCGATTTACTAAACGATTTTGCAGAAATAGGTCGCGAGAAAATGAACGCGCTCCAGCAGCTCGATACTTATCATCTTGGGTTGAAGGACATTCCTGTCCTGGAGAAAATAGCGAACGATAAAAAAGAACAGCTGAGTGTTAGGAACGAAGCGAGATGGGTTATCGATCAGATAAAAAAGCGCGTTGCGCAAAAATGAGTTTTGATGTTTATGAAGGAACGCGAACGAAAAGCAAAACAAAGAAAAAATACGCGCGCGCGGTCGCACGCAACGCAAAATAATCCGCGCGCATGCGTTCCGCGAGGCGAGCGCGAGATTTGTTGTTATTGCGTTGGTGTTTGATATTTGTTGTTGATGTTTATGAAAGAAAAAACAAAAATAAAACCGACGGAGGTTGGAAAGAAAAAAACAGTTGCGGACTATGACAAGGCGTTCAGGGACGCAGGGCTTATGCAGAGAGAGAGTTACCTAAAAGATTTGGAGGAGATAAAAGATCCGAGTAAAATAAATGCAATCTGGCAACTCGGTGTCAAGTTGGGTTTGGAAGAGGACATCCCGCTCTTGCGGAAAATCGCGAACGATAAAACCGAGCACGAGAATGTCAGAAAAGAAGCGAAATGGGCCATCGACGAGATAAAAAAGCGCGCGAAGCGCGAATAATTATGCTGATGTTTATGAAAGCAAACGTCCTTTCATTGAGCGGCTCTGTTGTGCGCGAGGTGGAACTGCCTTCGCAGTTCGGCGAGAGCGTTCGCAGGGATTTGATTGCGCGCGCAGTGATTTCAGAGCAGACGCGCGCATACCAGCCAAAGGGCGCGCTCAAGGAGGCAGGGAACCAGACGAGCGCCGAATACCGCGGGAGGAAGGAATCCTACGGCGCGATTAAAAACAGGGGCATTTCAAGATTACCGCGCGAGAAATTCCCGAAAGGGAGGTTTGGCCGCGTTCGAATCGTTCCGTTCTCGGTGAAGGGAAGGCGCGCGCATCCTCCTGTTCCGCAGGAAATCCTGATTGAGAAAATAAACGCGAAGGAATACAGGAAGGCGCTCGCGAGCGCGATTGCCGCCACAGCGCACAAAGAGGTAGTGAAGGCGCGCGGGCACCGCTTCAATGGAAATTTGACATTCCCTGTCGTGGTTGAGAACAGAATTGAGGAGATGAAGAAAACAAAGGAAGTCGTGGGCGCGCTCACGGCGCTGAAAATTTCCGGTGATTTGGAAAGGGGGCGCGCGAGAAAAAAGAGAAGCGGGGTGCATGCGGGGAGAAAGGGCGGATACAAGACCCCGAAATCCGTGCTGATTGTCGTGGGTGAAGATAAGGGGATTCTGCGCGCGGCTCGAAACATACCCGGCGTCGATGCAACGACCGCGGACAAACTGACTGCGCAACTGCTCGCGCCCGGCACAAGGGCTGGGAGATTGACATTGTGGAGTGAAAGCGCGCTTGCAACCCTAGCGAAAATATGATGCGTGATATTATGATACTCCGATATCCCGTAACGACCGAGCGCGCGATCGGGATGATTGAGAAAGAAAACAAGATAGTTTTCGTGGTGGACAAGCGCGCGAACAAGCGGGAGATTAAAAATGAGGTGGAGAAAACCTACAACGTGAAGGTGGCGAGAATAACAACGCTGATAACCGCGAAAGGGGAGAAGCGCGCGTTCGTGAAACTCGCGAAGGGATTCTCCGCAGACGATATTGCTGCGAAATTGAAAATAGCGTGATAAAATGGGCAAGATGTTAGAACAGCAGAGAAGGGGAAAGGGAAGCCCTTCGTACAAGAGGCCTTCCCACAGGTTCAAGGTTGACCTATGCTACCGTCCGTATGATGAGGCGGAGCGCAGTGGCGCGCTCTACGGCGAGGTTGTAAATTTCGTGGACGACCCTGGGAGGAGCGCGCTACTCATGGAAGTGCAGTTCCCGAACAACGAGAAACGGCTCATGCTCGCGCCAGAGGGCGCGTTCGTGGGGCAGAGGGTTCAGGCAGGCGCGAGCGCCGAACTCCAGCCAGGCAACGTTCTCCCGCTTTCGGCAATTCCTGATGGAACCCCAATCTATAATATAGAAATAATACCCGGCGACGGCGGGAAGATGGCGCGCGTCGCAGGAACGAGCGCGTACGTCGTTTCGCGCGAGGGAGGAAAGGTAACCGTGCGGCTTCCCTCGAAAAAAATTCATATTTTCAGCGGGCTGTGCAGGGCGCAGATTGGCGTCATCTGCGGGGGGGGAAGGCTCGAGCGCCCGTTCATGACAGCGGGAAGGAAGATGCTCGCGATGAACGCGGTTAACAGGAGATGGCCCCACGTGCGCGGAGTGGCGATGAATCCCTACGACCACCCGTTCGGAGGCAAGGAGCACCACAGGGGACGCCCGTCCACTGTTTCGCGCAGCACTCCACCGGGAAGGAAGGTCGGCCACCTCGCGGCGAGGAGCACCGGAAGAGGAGGGCGGGGAAGGAAAAGCAGCAGGTAGTTTGTGATATTTTGGATATTTGATACTAAGGTGATGGTTTGGCTCGAAAATTCGCATACAGGGGCAAAACGCTCGAGGAATTGAAAGCGCTCACGTTCGACGAGTTCGTGAAACTGCTCAAGTCCCGCGCCAGAAGGTCGGCACTCCACGCGTCCGCGAGGTTCAGGAAACTCCGCGAGCGCGTCGGCGCAGCGAAGCGCGCGAAATCCGAGGGGAAGGACAAAATCATCAAGACGCACGTGCGCGATGCAATCATACTCCCTGACTGGGTTGGGTTCAAGTTCGGCATTCACAATGGAAAGGAGTTCAAGACAGTTGAGATAAAGCCTGAGATGATTGGGAGAAGGCTGGGAGAGTTCGCGCACACAACCGACAGGGTTCTCCACTCCGGCCCAGGAGTGGGCGCGACGAGGGGAAGCAAGTTCATCCCGCTCAAGTAAGCGTTAATATTTGATAATCGATGGGATTGATAACATGGTTGAGTTCGGATATTCGTACAAGCCTGCCACAGGAACGAAGTCAGCGAAGGCGCAGGGGCACGACATTGAAGCCTCATACAAGGACCTTACGCAGGTGTGCGCTGCAATCCGCGGAAAGATGGCAGGCGAGGCCGTGAAACTGCTCGAGGACGCGGCAGCGATGAAAATCCCCATCCTCTACCACAAGTTCAACAAGAGGCTCGGGCACCGCCACGAACTCGGCGGAAGGAAGGGAAGGTATCCGAGGAAGTGCGCGCGCCTCGTGCTCGAAGTTCTGAGGAACGCGCTCGGGAACGCGGGCTTCAGGGGGATGGGCGAGGCGAACCTCGTGGTGCGCCACGCGTGCGCGAACAAGCAGAGCATCATCGGAAGGCTCGCGCCCAAGGGAAGGCGCGCGAGGATGGATTACGAGACCGCGCGCGTCGAGATTGTGCTTGAGGAAATTCCCACAAAAACAGAAACGAAAACTGAAAAGAAAAATGAGAAAAAATGAGATGATTGAATGACGCTCGTAGTTAGACGCATTGGCCCGCGGCTTCCTGAAGACGGACCGCCTCAGAGAATAGAACACAATATTTTTGCAAAGCGAGGGATGACTGATTTCGGATTTGAGAAACTACATCAATACCGCAAGGACGAACATACTCAAGTTGGCGTAGCTTCTACTAAGGAGCAACCTATGTGGATTTGGCAGGAATTCTTCCCCAACACTAAAAACGACTTAGAACTTGCACTCAAATTACTGAAAAATAAATGCAGATTAGAGTTTGTCGTCGGTTCTGACGTATATCCTCAAATAGCTGTGTTAATGAAACAGGAATATCCACTTATCGAAACACTGAAAAAAGTCATTCACCACCCGAACGCAAAATTTACGTTCAATGCGCAAGCACCACCTGAGACTGCATATTTGCTAATCGGAAAGATCGTAAAAACCCAAAAGGTTATGCGTGTGGATGAACTACTGAAGCAAATAAAAGTACGTTCATCGATGCTACGTGGATAC
>JBFMAP010000032.1:0-8408 GCA_040755655.1 Microcaldota archaeon | reverse complement strand
ACAAATCACTCCTCCAAAATGTTTCGTTAGAACATAACAACTCGGTGCTCAGTATTCTTCTCACATCTTTTTATACCTTTTCTTTCGTCAATCGAAATCCGAGGGACTCGAGTTTCCTTATCGCCCTTTGGAGGTCCTTTTCTTTCACCAGAACGTGGTCTGTGGAATACGCGGAAACCGCGAAAATGCTGATTCTCTCGTCCGCGAGCGCCTTTGAGACTTTCGCGAGAAAACCCACGAGGCCAAAAGGCAGGACCATGTCGAACGTTATTATCTTCCAGTCTCTTTCAACCTCCAGCGCGTCTCTCCCGCGTAATTTTGACTGGTCGATTATTACGGTGGTTTCATTCTTATCCCGAATTACCGCGAACGCGCCCTGCAACGCTTTTTTCGCTTTCAGCACCGCGAACTTCTCTTCCCAAACGTAAAAGTTTCCTTCCATTTTTTTCATTTCTTCTCACTCCTTGTACTCGCTCGTCAGGACTTTTCTTATCGCGCGCGCGGTCTCCTTGCCGATTCCATCAACCTCCTGGAGCTCGCGCTCGTTCGCGCAGATGATTTTCTGGACTGATCTGAAGTGCGCAAGAAGGGATTTCGCGCGCTTCGGCCCTACTCCCGGGAGGCATTCAACCAGCATCTGCTGCTGCGCGCCGAGCCCGTGCGCGCGCTTGTCGCCCTTCAGCCTAATCTCGCGCTTCTCCCCCAACTGCTCGCGCTTCGCGATGGCGAAAAGCAGTTCCGCTGTTTTCTCCTCGTCTTTTGTGAAGAAAATTGGAATACCGTAATCGACAATAAGGGATGCGAGCGCGCCCAGCAGCGCGGACTTTGCAACGCGCTCCTCGAACCTCTCTCCCTCAACTATGAGGAGCGCGCGCTCGAAGTTCTCAATCAAGCCCTTCGCCTGCTGAAATAATCTTCCATCGATGATTGAACTCTCGAAGTCAGCGCGCGTCTTCCTCTCCGCGACCACGCGCTCAGAGAGAATGAAATCTCCAACATTCAACACGCGCACACTCACGCGCGCGCCGAACGTCTCGAGCGTCCTCTTTATCCCGCTCGGCGCCTCGCGCTCGTCCATGAAGATAAGCACGGAGTCAGGCTCGCGCTCGCTCTTCTCGGAAAATTCCGTGAGCGCGCGCTGCTCGTGCAAAACGACACCGAAAAAAATTTGTAAGAAAAGGTTTAAATACAAGTTAAGGGATAATATAACACTAGTTCTCAGATGAGGTGATACGATGGTTGCAGGTTTTGGATACAGGGTTACTGCTGAACCGAAGACGCCACGCGAAACTTTGAAGGAGATTTTAAAAATACAGTTGATGAAGGATGCGAAGGAGCGCTTCGAGGTTCCTATAAACCAATCCGAATTCGAGAAGGCGAAGGACTTCCTTCTATTGATCTTCAAATCGTTCAAAGAAAATCCGCCAACAAAAAATGAGTTAAACGATTTGAGTAAGTTGGCTGTACTTTATGGCAGGTACGCGAGGCAAAAGGCAGAGAAAACGGATTTTGATGCCGCCGGCCAGGCGTACGAGCTCGCGTTTGTGATAGATAAGGCGCGTGTGAGATATCTGGACAACATTCATGAGGCAGAGAGGGCGGATGAAAGAGCAGAAAAATGGCTTGCAGAAGCAGGAAAGCTGAAAGTGAAAATGGCGTTAAACTCATTTCAAACTCCTTAGGTATTCCTCAATCTCGTCGAAACTGACCCCGCAGCCCGCGAACTTCAGCCCGTAGAGCGCTGACTCGAGCGCGCGCCTTTCCAAATTCTTGTACTGCTTGAAAAAACCGTGCTCGTACGCGACAGCAAGCAGTTCGCTGCTTCTGAAAATATTGAGATTGGAGGTTAGCGCGCGGAACTGCTTCAGGTAGTTCTCGTTAACCGCTATTTTTCTTCCGAACTCGGATTCCATGTGCGAATGGAGCGCGTACGGGTCCTCTGCGAGGAGGCGCGTCGTTCTTTCGTCTATGAGAATATTGCTCACGCCCAACTCGAGCGCGAGCGCGAGCATCTCTGACTCGCCGTCGTGGAGGAGTTTGAGCGGCCTGCTTTCCATGAAAAAGGAGTTGTTCGCGAGCCACTGAACATCTTCCCTTCGCTTTATGATGTCGATTTTCTCCACAGGAACGAGCACGCCCTCGTTGAGCGCCTGCTTCATCCGCACTGCCGCGAGAGTGTGCTCCTTTAGATTTAGGGGGTGGTCTATGCATTCATATTTCACGCGCTCAGGAAGCAGGAAGTCCCCGCGCATGTGCATCCGGAGCGCGGACAGCATCGGAAGAAAACACGACTCCGTGATTGAGATGAGCGAACTGCTGTCGCAGAGGATGGAATCGCAATTTGCGCTACGCGCAAATGCGCATTTTTGCGTAGCAAAAATTGCGCGCGAGTACGCTGGCATGGTATTAGTTAGGGAGGAAGGTATTAGAATTTATTGTTGTGCTACTGCTTGAGCTCGTACCCGAGCACGCTGCGCTGGTATTCCGGATCCTTGAATATGTTTTTCGAGACTCGCGCTGCGCCGCTTTTTATCGCCGCGTCGGCGACGGCAGATGCAATGGCGAAGTGCATCTCTGGGTTTATTTCGGGGAGTATGAAATCCCTTCCGAGCCTGTCGCCAACCCTTCCTGCGAGCGCGCCTATCAGCGAACTCACCATATCGTTGTTTATCTCCTTCGCGTAAGTCTCGACAGCACCCCACATCAGCCCAGGGAACACGTACATGTTGTTTGCCTGATTCGGCGGGAACGAGCCGTTTGCTATAACGCCCCCGCGCTCGTTAACTTTTGTTGTCAGTTCGTCCAGGAGGTCGCGCGGGGTGGGATTTTCCAGGATGAACACGATTGGCTTCTCCGCCATTTTTTCTATTGTTTCGGTGGAAACGGTTTTCTTCACTGCCTCAGGCCCTGTCGCGGAGATGAGAACGTCAGCCCCTGCTATAACGTCATTTATGTTCTTTCCCTTCAATTTTTCAGGATTGGTTTTCTGCGCGAGTTCTTTCAAATACCAGCCCTGTGGCGTCTGCGTGTCAGGCCTTCCCTCGTAAAGCACGCCGTTTATGTCCGCCATTATTATGTTCTCCGGCTTCGCGCCGCTCAGCACGAGATATTCGAAAATACCCACGTTGGCCCCGCCCACCCCGTTCATAACTATTTTCGCGTCCTTTATGTCCTTTCCTACGGCCTTGAGCGCGTTCAGCACTGCGGCTGTTGCCATCGTTCCTGTGCCCTGGTTGTCGTCGTGCCAGACGCCAACGCCCTCTTTCTTGAGCACTTCCTGCAGTCTTCTCAAAATGTAGAAGCATTTTCCATTCGTTGATTCGTAGTCCTCGAGGTTGATGAAGGCAAAACTGTGGGCGGTCGCGGCGTTCACGAGCACTATTTTCTCCCAGTTGTCGACCTCTTTCTTGAATTTTTCGTCCGCGCCGGCGAGAACGTTTTCATCGAACCATTTCTTGAAATCGCCCTCCATGTCTACTTTTTCATTTATCACGAGCGGGAACGACATTGTCTTGCCGCTCGAGCCGTCCATGAACAAAGCGGATTTTCCACCCACGAGCGGTTTTGCCCCGACCGCGCCTATGTCCCCAAGCCCGAGTATGCGCGTGCCGTCGCTGGTCACTCCCACCGTCCTGCCGCCTATGGTGAATAGGTTTGCCATTTCAGGCATGAGCTCGCAGAACGTGCACAAGTCCGCTATGCCAGGGGTGTAAACGAGCGGCCTGTTCTGGTTCGTAACCGTTACGTTCAGAACCACGCTCACCGGACCTACGGAGTTTGGCCCGTAGAGATGCAGTTCCATGACTTCACGCAGCCTCTTCTCATTTTTCAGGAGATTTTCCGCCTTCGCCCTTTGTGCATCGGTCATCGCAGGGTCGGCCATTTTTTCCTTGAGCAAGGCTATCGCGTTATCAACGACAGAGCCTTTGAGATGCAGGAATTGGTCGCTTCCATTCAGCAGGAGTTCTGGGCGGCCAAAATTGAAGATACCCCCCTTCATCTGCATCAAAGAAGTTGCGCGTTGCAAAAGGAAATTTTTCTCTGATGCGTTAAGTTTTGTTTTACTCCTGAGCTGCTGCTCATATCCGCCCATCCAAACCATCTCCAAGGGCTCGCGCCCTTTAAACATGAAAGCCAGCCACGAAGCGAAGCAAAAAATGCCAACCTAAAGTAGGCTAGTGTCGTTAAAGTTTGACCACAAAGGTCAACCGCATTCGGCGGTTAACGGCGTTAATGTGACGAATAAGCATTATTATATGGGTAATATTTATATAACTTTAATCGTGCTAGAGAGAAAATTTAAATGCGTATGTAACGGAAAGGCGCGCGAAATGAAGAAATCAGCGCCCGTGGCCCTTTCCCTTTTCCTTTCCCGCGAGCGAGAACGTGAGGAGGGCGTGGTATGACGTTTGCTCTCCGTCATCGCTTTGAGTCATCAACACAGCCGTTGTTCGACCTAGCCCAACCACCAAACATCCATAAGTGGATTTGGGTCCTAACTCATAGCCAGCCTCGAAACCGTATCTGTTTTTGCCTCTATTGCGGATGAACATATTTCCAATACCAAATCCAACATTATCTGACTGCGTGTCCCCAAAAACGCTTGCGTAACCAATCGGTGAAGAAAAAGTGCTCGAGAACACCCACTTGCCGTCCATTGTTGTCTGGTAAGCATTGAATCTGGTTGCGTTCACCTTTGCTGAATTCAGAACACCAAGGAATGCGGTCTCGCCTGTGCTTTGGTTCCATTGGATCTGTATGCCAACATCTCCATCAAACTTACGTTCTTTATCTAGGCGGACTTTCCTCCAGCGGCCGACGGGGAATTCAAAATCTTCTATAAAAGCAACTATTGGTCTTAGGCCGATTGAGATTGTATACTCTCCAATTGTCGTGTTGCTCGTGATGGCGAATTTTGCAAATTTACTCCGCGGAACAGTGCTGGACTTCGTTTCTCCAAGAAGCGCCATTCCTGTTATTTTTGTTTTCGTGCCTACTGCAGAAATCTCAAACGGGAATTTATAAGTTCCGCCGAATTCCCAGACTCCGAAATGTCCTTCTCCTTTCATGCCGTCTATTGTGGGGGTGTACATGCCGTAGGTAAAAACGGAAGGCTTATCATAGAAAGGGGGCGGCTTCGCGTCTGCCTTCTTCGGAAAAAATGTCAGCGTGAGCGCGAGGAACGTTACAAATGCCGCCCCACCTAGCGCGTAGACGAAGTAATCAATCTCGCGCTCAACCTTCTCGCGAATCTTTTTTATCGCCCACGTGAAGATGGACTGTTTTTCTGGAAAACGGTAAGCGCCTGCTTTGTTTTTGATTAACAATTCATCTCGATTTTGAGATTTCGGAAGAAGAAGTTTTTCGCGAGGCTTCTCTGCGAGCGTGAGCTGCATGCCTATCAATATGGCGTGAAAAGTTTATAACATTATTCGCGCGCTACGAGGCGCGCAAACATTTATAAATAAGAAAAATCTTACTATTCTTACTTAATGCGAGGTCACACACCCACGCCTAAAGGCGTGGGCTTCTTGTGATCTGAAAAGGTTGTACACACGCCTTTACCCGCGCCTGAAGGCGCGGGCTTCGGGCGTGGGTGTGTGGTGATGGCGTGGATGTTGAGATAGTGAGGATGTCCTCAAGGGGGCAGTTCGTCCTGCCGCATTCCCTGCGAAAGCGCTTTGGGATGAGAAGGGGCGAGAAGATGATTGTCGTGGAGGAGAACGGCACGATAGTTATGAGGCCTGTTCAGCGGCTCAAGGATAGTCTGGAGGACGAGATATACCTCATGCAGAGGGCTGCCAGGGCATGGGAGCAGATAGAGAAGGGCAAGGCAAGGAAGATGGGCAAGGACGCTTTCCTGAAAGAGTTGTCCGCATGGTGAGAATAAGAAATGTAATCTTTACTGCCGGTTTCGAGAAGGCGATGAGGAAACTCAAGGACGCGGGGCTGAAGGAGCGCGTTAAAAGGCAGATTGAGGAGATAACAGAGAAACTGGAGATGGGAAAGCCGCTGAGATTCCAGAAAAAAGGCGAGAGAACAATCCGCGTTCCCCCTTTTAGAATAATATACGCCTGTAACGGCGACACGTTATATCTTTTGGATTTTGACAAGAGGGATAGGGTTTACCGGTGAGCAAACCGTCCGCGCGCGGTTGCGTTTAGGCTTTCTTTTTTGCTTTTGACTGTTTGTATTGATAATCTTCTAAAGCTTCGAGAGCTCTTTGATTTTGTTCCGACATGGGACTGCCAGGACCATCATCCTCGTGCATAAGCTTTGCTTGACCAAAAATACTTCTCTTCACTTGCGCTCGCGCGCGGTTTTGTAAAACAAGAAAGTCTGCTGGAGTTTTTTGTTTTTTCGTCATAACAAGTTGTCCATAACTGTCCATCCGACCACCCAGATTATATAGCGGGTATGATTTATAATATTTATTCACGCCGTCAATCAAAAATCTTCCTCACGTCTTTCAGGCGCGCGACCATCGTTTTCGTCTTGCCCGCGCGGTCGAACATCAGCGTCTTGCCCACGTATCCAACGAGGTCGCGCTTGTCAGCGCCTGTGAACTCGACCGCTCTGCTGAGAGAGAACCCCTGCGCGTACAGGGTGGAGGCGACCTTGAGCCTCGCCTTGTCGAATAGGTTACGCGCGTATCTCTTTTTCCTCTCGTCGAGGCTCTCCATCAGCGCGCGCACATCGTTGAGTGTGGCGTCGAACTCGCTTGTTTTGCCCTCTTTCGCAAGGGAAACGCACGCGCGCAGTTTATCCGAAACAACGCGGGTGAATTCGTCCTTCTTTTTGTAATCGACGTAGTGCGTCTTCTCCAGAATTTTCGAAAGAGCGTATGAGGTGAGCGCGAGCGAAAGCATCTGCCTGTTTTCGTCCACTGCGGTTGAAGCCGCACATTTGTTGCTCGCTTTCCGCAAACGGTTGATGTCCCGCTTCCTGAACGCCTCGTGGATTTCGGAAATCGCTTCAAACAGCGAAAAGGGCATCAAAAACACCTGAGGGGGTTCCGCATCCGTTCAATCCAAATCTTCCTTTTTCGCGCTGGAAAGGTGGGAAAGGAGCACTGGATGCGCCCGGAATTCGGAAAAAGAACGCTTAACGCCGTTATTTCTGGAAACCGCCAGCGCGCGAGCCTCTGTTCCACGAGTCATGAAAAGGTTTATAAATAGTCATGATACAATCATGACTACAACTCGAGACCGAGGGTGCTCGAATGAGCGACACTAGTAACGAAAAAAGAGTTTATAAACCTAACGAAAGGCAAGGCGGGTTGGAGAAAAACATCGAGTACGTGGAGCGCGAGGTCGGCGCAATCACGAGCGAGCTCGAGAGGGAAATAAAGAAACTGAAGGACCCGACCGTGCACGCGGGAATAATGTACAGCGTTGTGCGCGAGCGCGAGACCACGAACGCGCTCCTGCGCGAAATCAACGCGAAGCTCGAGAAACTGCATTCGCTCGAGGAGCGCGTGAGGAAACTCGAGGAAAGCGTCGTGCGCGCGCCGAAAAAAGAAATCATGCTTGCAGAGGTTGACGAGGAAATATTGAAGTTCGTGCGCGGGCGCGGAAGGGCCTGCGCTGAGGACGTGCAGCGCGCGTTCAACTACAGGGGAAGGAACGCGGCAAGCGCGCGATTGAACAAACTGTTCGAGAACGGTGTTCTCGAGAAGAGGCAGGCAGGAAGGAAAGTGTACTACATCGCGAAAACGTCCTGAGGATGTTTTCCGGAAATCAAACAAAACTACAAGAAGGTTATGCTGGCAAGGCGACCTATCTTTGTAGGGTAGGGGGGCGTTCGGCCATAATTCACCTCCCACGCCAAAGCGTGGTAACTATGTTCTTACCCCCTCTACCCTCAATATTTCTAATCGCTAAAAATCAAAACAAAAAAACAAACCACGGTGAGGACACGGGCTCGCGAAATGATCGCGACGAGTAGTTGATTGTGTCGTGATGTACGCGATGTTGTCGTGCGCGCGTCGCGACTCGTGCGCGAGTCACGCGTGATTGGTTGTGATGTTGTTGTGGTGTGTGTTGTTGGTGCGGTCATGAAAGTAACGGAACTCAGCGAAAAAGAAAACAAGGCGTGCGAATTGTGCAGGGTCAGGCGCGCGCGCCTCAGGCTCAGCGATGATGAGTTGGGCGCAATTTTTGCTTCGCAAAAATGCGCATTTGCGCGGAGCGCAAATCGCGCGCTCAACATGTGCGAGCAGTGCAACCAGGTGCTCCACGACTCGAGCCTCAATCAGACGCGCATACATTTCGAGTGCGAGCCTATCAGGGTTGCATGCTGACGTAATTTACTTTTTTTTCGAACTAAAAATAAGCAAGCATCCCGAGCGCAGCGTGGATGAGCGCGAGGGCGAACGAGATTTTCACCATGAGCCTGTGGAATTCAAG
>JBFMAP010000031.1:0-8436 GCA_040755655.1 Microcaldota archaeon | reverse complement strand
GCGCAATGTAAGCGTAAGTGTTCACAAGCTCGCTTGACTGCTTGTGAAGAAAATCATTTCTGCAGTTGGCGATTTTCTCGTATATCCTTGCAACTTTCAGCTTTGCCTTTCTCCTGTTCCTGCTGCCTTTCCTGCACCTTGAGAGGCGCCTTTGGGCTGCGGCAAGACGCTCTTCGTGCTCTCTGAAATGCCTTGGGTTATTGATGATTTTTCCGTTGGAGAGAGTTGCAAAGCTTGAAAGGCCCAAATCAATGCCCGCTCTTTCTCCATTGTTTTCCCTTGGTTTTGTTTTTTCTTCCTGAACGCAGAATATCGCAAAGTATTTTCCTGAAGCTTCACGTTTTACGGTAAGTGTTTTTATCATTCCTTTAATCTCCCTGTGTTTTTTGATTTGAATTCCCCCAAAAGGAGTTACCATGAGCCTCTTCCTAAGGGAGAAACCGGATTGAGGATAATAGAGGCTCTTCATCCTATCGAAGTTCTTGAAGCGCGGAAAGCCGCATTCTTTTCCCTGATTTTTCATGCTGATTTTGCGCCGCAGGGCATTGAGAAGCCTGTGGGAGAGCGTCTGGGCGACCTGGGAATGCAGCCCTGAATTTTTCACCATATCCTGCATTTCCCCTTTCGAAAGGAATCTGCCCTCTTTCCCGTATGTCTTTATGTTGGCTTCAAGCAGGATGTTCCAGATGTCCTTTGAAATTTCAAGGTGGGAGTTGATGTGTCTCTTATGCTCTTTGGAAGGGTAGAGCCTGAACTTGTAGGCGCGCATGAACTGTCCTGTTCGTTTTGCAATATAAAAAGGTTGGAGAGGTGTAGATTTCCAGTGCGTGCTGCATCTCCAAATAAATATCCGCCTTGTGTGAAAGGCGTGGGCCGTATCCGCCGCCAGGGGGCGATCCGCTTCGCCGGATTTGGCCCGAACGCATATTTTTAAATACCGCGACTGATAGATAGAGCGAAAACCAGAAGAGGCGATTAGATGGTTGACCTTACCCCAAGGCAGTTCGCGTACATGGCCCTCGGCGGCGGGGTCATAACTGTTCTCGTAACTTTCATGGTGAGCTCCACGAGCCCGTTCGGGGTCCTGTTCACCGGAATCGCAGCGCTATGTTTCATGTTCACACTGCTCATATACAAATATGGGTACTGGATAATGCCTTTCGTGACAAAGGGGCTTCGCATCGTTGAGGTGCGCGACGGCGGATACGAGATTCCGCCGAGTCAGGAGGCGGTGCTGAAAAAAGTCAGCGGGATTTACTACGCCTCGATGTTCCTCCTCGTGAAGATATACGAGTCAACGACTGACAAGAGCGCCGAGGAGAACGTCGTTTTCAGCGAGTACTTCGAGCGCGCCATCTCAGCGATGAAATACGTCACCAAGGTGTGCATGATGGTGTACATGAAGGACGTCTCGAAGTACAAGGAGAAAATCGAGACCAAGCGCGGCGAGGCGCAGCTCAGGCTGGCGCGGGAGAGGGAGAAGGCAGAGCCTGACGTGCTGAGGGTGGACAGGTATGAGAGGGAGGTCGCGATGTGGGACAAGCAGCTCTCGAAGCTTGCATTCGGCGAGAAGCCGATGGGCGCGGTGTGCTACGTGATGACGACAGCGACAGGGGTGACCGCGGACGCGGCGATAGCCGCTGCGCGCATCCAGGCGAACGAGTTGAGAATCACGGTCGCGAACGCGCTCGGGGCAGAGGTTTCCGTCCTTAATGGCGAGGAGATGAAAAGATGCTTCGAGTGGGAGTTCATGATGCCGCCGACTCCTAGGGAGCTTGAGGAGAGCATGATATAACGGCAACGCGCGTGGTGCTTTATGGGGAACCTGAAAATATTCGACATCAAGAACAAGGACCTTGGGAGGAGGCCCATCTTCGTAAGACCGCCGGAGCCGCCTGAAGAGTTTCTCATGAACGACCCCACGAATTCCATCTATATAGGCAGGACGAAAATTTTCCACATACCGTTCTCGTGGACGTACGCGCAACTCACGAACCCGCACATCTGCGTCGTGGGGATAACCGGCTCCGGGAAGAGTTATTTCGTGAAGACGTTCCTCACGCGCGCGTACTTCGTGTGGGGCACGAACGCGCTCATCATCGACTGGGCAGGCGAGTACAAGGAGTGGGTGAAGCAGACCGGCGGCAGGGTGATCGCTCTCGGCAAGGGCGCGTACGTGAACCTCCTCGACAGCGCGGGAATGCGCCCCACAGACAGGATAAAGCAGATAATCCGGACGCTGGAGATTCTCACCGACATCGGGCAGTACCCGGAGCAGAGGAGGCTCACCGAGCAGGCAATCGAAAAAGCATATCTTGACGCGGGGTTCAGACTCGCTGAGAAAATCCAGAAGGACGAGTTGGGGAACGCCCTCGTTCCGCCCACCCTCCACGACGTGAAAAGGATACTCGAGGAGAAACTGGAGGAGGGGACGTACGAGTTTCCCGCGGAGCTCGAGAATGCGATTTATAGGATAAAACAGTTCACGCGCGAGGGCGAGGACTATTTCGCAGGGCAGAGCACAATCAACCTCGAGGAGCTCACGCACTCGGGCCTCGTGGACATCGACCTGTCCGGGCTTCCGGACGAGGTTTTCCGCGGCCTTGCCGCGCTCTCCTTTTTGCAGTTCATAAAGGAGAAGATGCGCGAGGAGGGCTGGAGCCCTGAGAAAGGCATCAAACTCATCGTGGTTCTCGACGAGGCGTGGAAGGTCGCGAAGGACGACAACAGCGATGCCGTGATGATCGTGCGCGAGGGGAGGAAATACCAGTTCGGGTTGGTTGTCGCGTCCCAGAACCCGACCGACATAAACGAGGCGATATTCTCCAACGTCGGCACCACGTTCATCCTGCGCGTGAAGTTCGAGAGGTTCCTCGACTATTTGCAGGCGACGCTGAACTTCAGCGACTTCATGCGCCACCAGATAAGCATGTTCGGCGTGGGGCAGTGCGCCGTGAACATGGCGTTCCAGACTTCGGAGGATTTCTCCGAGACGTTTCTGCTCGACAGGATTGACGGCGAGGAGCCGCTCGAGGAGTATTTCCTGGACATGGGGGGCGTGCTCACCGAGGCCGAGAGGAGGGATGAGAACGTGGCAAAAGTATATTCATTTGAGAGGAACGAACTTAGGCGTAAGCTCAGGACATACGGGCTGGACGAGATGCACATCGAGGAGCTCGCGACGCTCTTCGAGAAGCACAGCAGGCACATGGACGTGGTTAATTTCGTGGTGATGCTCGAGAGGTGGGGGCTCGCAAGGCAGAACATAACCGGGTTCCTCAAGGAGATAGGGATGGACGACCCGGCGCTCGTGAACGTGTTCGCGAAGGCGGACTACAAGAGGCTCGGCGTGGATGAAAAGAGCACGCAGGAGGTCGCGCTCAGCGACTAGCGCGCGGTCGGGTAGCGGGTGATGCTATGGATATCTGTATAATATGCCAAAAGCAAAGGAAGGGGCGCAGGGTCTTGGACGACGTGGTGATAAACTGCCTACGCGGATTGAAACGGAAACTGGGGATAGCCGCAAACAACGAACTAT
The DNA here is from genome assembly GCA_040755655.1 of Microcaldota archaeon. Lineage (GTDB taxonomy): Archaea > Micrarchaeota > Micrarchaeia > Burarchaeales > JBFMAP01 > JBFMAP01. The sequence goes on along the minus strand of JBFMAP010000031.1, from coordinate 4,898 downwards.
ACGTGTGCGAGGAATGCGTCCCTGAGCACAGGAAGAGGCGCGCGAGCTTCGAGAAGACGCTCGTGTTCTACGGCGCGATAGGCGTGATAATAATACTCGCGGTGCTTCTCTTCTCCCCGAGGCTCGGGAGCCTTTTGGTGGCGGTTTTCTTCGGCCTTTTCGTGCTCGCGCTCTCTCTGCTCCATTACGTGCCGGCGATAGAGGGGGCTCAGGGTAGGAAGGAAACGAAAACTGGAAGAAAGAAACGAAAGCAGTAGATGGGGATTGGGTGGTGATTGCTTGCCGGATGCCGCGGAACAAAAAACTGAAAAACCAGCGCAACTTTCGCAGAGCGAAAAACCTTCAGGCAAAACTGCAGAGGCTGAGAGGAGGCAGGCCAGAGAAGTCAGGGAGGTGGTGCTCGAGCCTATGGTCGAGGGGCTCAAACTCAGCGCAAAGAGGGTCGCGAGCGTCGGAAACGTCATAGCGATGCTCAGGCCGCTTGCGTTCCTCAAAATTTCAGTGGACGGCGAGCAGGTAGTCGCTGTGAACGTGGAAACGCGCGACATACAGAAAAGCCCGTACCTCTTCTCGGTGTTTTATCTCAAACCCGACGTGGTTGAACTCGTGTACAGCGTGACGCCGGAGACGAGCCCTAGGAAAAGGCGCGTGGATGTGCTCAGGTATTTTCTTGACGTCATATCGCTTCTCGAGGACGTTTACGATTTCGACCACAAGGGATTGTGCCAGATGATAGGCTCGGCGCTTGAGGAGATAACCGAGTTCGCGTCCTCGGCGTACAACGAGATATACGCGAAATACGACAACCTGAAAAGCGACTATGCTGTTCTGGAAAAGAGGGTCGCCGACCTGACAAACGCGAACGAGAAGCTCGGTCTGGACAGTCTCGACCTGAAATCGAAGAACGACAGTCTCTTGCTCAAGGTGGCGGAGCTTGAGAAGTTCTCGGACGACGTTCTTATGGTCAAGATACAGGAGTGGCTGCTGGAGCACAAGTCGGAGATGGACGTGGCGGAGTTCGCCAGAATCCACAAGGTCAGCGAGGCCAGGGTTGAGCAGGTTCTTAACAAGATGGTTGGGGAGGGGCTCCTGCAGGCTCTTGAATAACGAGTGGAATCACGCTGTGGAATCAGGATTTGTGATACGATGGCGAGTGATGGTGAGAGAGCGCGCTCCGGGAAATACAAATTCGGCATTGCAAAAAGCTATCACTACGTCCGCAGGTTCCAAAAGCAGAAGGCGCACGACAAGATAGACGTCGCCTCAATAAAGGAGACGCTGGAGCAGGATTTTTTAAAAATCGGCGGACTTGGAGGCACCAAGCCGATATCCGTGGGGCTTCGCATCCCAGTCAAGAGAATCGTCTTGCTGTCGATACTTTTTCTTGCGCTGTTTCTCGTCATTATCGGGTACGTGACTTACACTGCGCTTACGGCTGCGCCGAAGAGGCCTCAAACGCCAGAACAGTATCCGCCGCCCGAATCAACCTACGCTATAGTTTCCTCTGGGGTTCTTTCATACGAGAGCGTCGGTAGGTATATCACCTATCTCACGCTTAGGTTGGAGGCGAGCAACACCAAATGGATGAACGTGAGCATTGGCATGTATGAGAGAGGGATACCGACCCAGATATTCCTGCTCAGGACGTACGGAGAGGAGACGAGCAATTACTTTCAGTTCAAGGAGGCGCTCGGTTATGAGTTGAACAGGCAGGGCCTCTATCTCCACGGTGAGATTGACGACAATTTTCTTAAAAAAATGCCCTCGGGCTCCAAGGCCATAATAATAGTGCCCTCGGGAAGAATACCGGGCTATTTCCTTGGGCTGGGCACGCGCGAGGCGTACAACTTCACTGATTTCATGCAGCTCCTGCGCAGCGGTTGCGTGATGATTTATATGGGGAAGGACTTCAGGATAGCGCTTTCTGAGGACGGGAGCCAGTTTGTTGTCGACCAGAAGGTCCTGGAAGAGGCCGGAATCATTTTCAAACCTCCAACCGGCTCTGGAAGCGCAGGTGGTTTTTCACTCGCGAGGCCGCTTTATTCCATAGGCGCGCGGAACGGAACACTCGTAAATGCCTATGGGTCTGTCTACTCGGTTGACCTCGGCACCCCGGGCTCGTTTGTATTCCTGCCGCAGACTCTCGACGGCGGCTGGAAAAACGGCTCTGTTGCTGCGCAAGACGTTGCGCGGATTATAAAGGATGTGGCATGGCAGAAACCCTACACTTCAGGGGCGCTCGGCGTTTGGGGGCAGGAGGGAGCGGTTAACAACGAGTATACCATATACACGAGACAGGCGCACTTTGGGGTTCAGAACGGATTTGGAAAATTGTACATCGAGACGACCGGGCAGGACGGCTCCTCGTACGCAAGGACGCGCTATATCGAGGTCAAGGCGGACAATATCGGTGATCTCGCAAACCCGCCCTCGGCCTCTAACGGGACTTTGATAACCATCTATGGCTTCCTGAAACCGAATTTCAAGGAGGGAAGAGTCGTACAGCTTTTTCACGATGTGTTTAGAAACACGCAGAGGGTGAGGTCGGACAAATTCGCAGAGGGCAGAATTGTCATAAGGGACGTCTACGAGTTCACGCACAAGTACGAGATAAACCTCCCTGAAGGCGAGTACATGCTCAGGATTGTGGACAACAACGGATACGCATACGCGCAGTCCTATCTGCGCGTGCCTGGAATCGGGGTCTCAGTTCTATCACCCCCGCATATTCCCGCGTTCTGGATGCAGCTCACTGCCGACGGCCAGCCGGTACAGTTCATGGAGGTCAGGGCAAGCATAGACGGCCTGGGGGAGCAGGGTCTCACAACAGACGAGTTCGGCAGATTCTACTACGCGCCGAAATCCGTCTCGCCAGGCAGTCATACTATAACGGTGTACGCCGCCGGGAAGGCGAGGACGATTACGGTTTTTTACAAACCTGTGAAGCAATGGTTCGAGCAGCCGCTGAACCAGGCGCTGGTGGTGATAACGATTCTGATATTTTTCGTTGGAATGTTTTTGCTCAGGAGGCCGGAGAAGGTGATTTACTCCATAGACATCCCTGATTTTATGCCGCTCGAGAAAAGATTCACGCCGGTCTCAAAAGCGGTGGTGACCGACCTCTTCTCGCGGATAAACTCGGAGTACAAGTGGAGTTTCATGCCGCTGACGCTGGAGGAGATAAAGAACGGTTTCAGGAAGATAACTTACCAGGGAAAGCCCGTCCTCATAGGCGACCACAACCTCGAGAAGATACTGGGCGCGCTCATAGAGGAGAAGAGCGTTAGGAGGGTCCTAGGGCTGTACGGGCTCGCGCGCTGGGAGAAGGACGCGGGCAGGTCCCTCGCATATCTCGCGGCGTTCAGGCTCCTGAGGAACGCCTTCATCAACAACGGGGTTTACTTCACCGACCTCAACAAAGCCGACGAGTGCGACACGGTTATAACGCTCAATCGCGCGAGCGTGTACGTGCACATATACGAGAACTGGGGCGTTTTGAAAAAAGTTCTGCGCACGCTGAAGAAGGGCAGGAGCATACTCGTCTTCGCGGGTCCTGACGCGCTCAGGGAGTTCAGGAGGAAACTCGGCAGGTCCACCGCAGAGGGCGCGATAGTCTTGAAACTGCACGCGAAAAGCGGCAACCTCGTTCTCACGACTGTCGAGGATGTGGAGAGGCTGTTCAAGGTTTAGGGAGGGGCGGCGATGAATCTCGCGTATGTCCTTTACAGGCTTGTACTGAAATCGGAAACATCCCTTCCGCCGGACGTGAGGCGCGCGCTCGCCAAGGCGAAAAAGACCGAAAAAAACCCACTCGCACGGGCGCAACTCGGACTGATACTTAAAAACGTCTCGCTCGCAGAAGGCAAGAAAATTCCGGTCTGCCAGGACACCGGACTTCCGACTTTTTACGTGACGCTCGGCGGAAAAAATTACAGCGCGAAAAAGATTGAGGACGCGATACGCGAATCTGTAAGGCTTGCGACGAAAAGAATCCCGCTACGCCCCAACGTTGTCAATCCTTTCGACAGAAAAAATACCGGCGACAACACCGGCATTCGCGTGCCCGTTGTTTATTACGAGTTCGAGCCGAAAGCGCGCGACGATTTTTTGGAGGTTGTCTTTGTTCCAAAGGGGGGCGGATGCGAGAACGCGAGCGCGCTCGCGATGCTCAATCCGTTTGATGGTATCCGCGGGATAGAAAAATTCGTTCTGGAGCACGTGGTGAAAATCGGCGGGAAGCCCTGCCCGCCGTACGTGCTCGGAATCGGGGTTGGAGGAAGCGCCGACCTCGCCGTCCAGCTCGCAAAGAAAGCATCGCTGAGAAATATCGAGGAGAGAAACGGCGACGCGCGCGTTGCGCGGATTGAGCGTGCGCTCCTGAGAAAAATAAATTCGCTCGGAATCGGAACGATGGGGCTCGGCGGCTCGACAACGTGCCTGGCTGTGAACATCGAGTACGCGGACACCCACACCGCATCGCTTCCTGTCGCGCTCAGCCTTATGTGCTGGGCCTCGAGGCGCGCGGGCGTGCGTATTATCGGAAATAAAGTAATCTGGGCGTGATTGATTGAAAACATTCTACTTGAAAACACCTCTCGAGAAATACGAGATGAAAAAACTTAAACGCGGGGATATCGTTTATTTGAGCGGCGTTGTTTTTACTGCGCGCGATATGGCGCACAAAAGGATAGTGGAGTACATCAAGCGCGGGAGACAAATCCCGTTTTCTCTCGACGGAGCAGCGCTCTTCCACGCAGGGCCTATAGTTAAGAACGGAAAAATAATCGCAATCGGTTCCACCACGAGCGCGAGGATGGACGGGTACGCGCCTCTTGTTTTCGGATTGGGCGTGCGCGCGCTGATCGGGAAGGGAGGAATGGGGAAGGGGGGTAGCGCAG
>JBFMAP010000030.1:0-8637 GCA_040755655.1 Microcaldota archaeon | reverse complement strand
GGCGCCATCGTCGTTTCAATGGTCACGTTCCCGTTCTCGCTCGAGCGCGCGAGGCTCCAGAAGGCGCAGTGGGGCATCGACCAGCTCAAAAAGAACTCCGACACTGTCGTGGTGATTGACAACAACTGTCTCGTGGGATACGTGCCGAACCTTCCGATGAACCAGGCCTTCGCCGTGGCGGACGAACTAACCGCGCGCGCAGTGAAAGGCATCTCGGACACCATCATGTTCCCGAGCCTTGTGAACATCGACTTCGCGGACGTGCGCGCGATAATGACGAACGCAGGCGTCGCCATTATATCGGTGGGCGACGGGAAGGGGAACGACAAAGTTGATAGGGTGGTGAAGAACACGCTCGACCATCCCCTCCTCGACGTGGACTACACAGGCGCGAAGGGCGCGCTCATCCACATCGCAGGAGGGCCGCAGCTCACGCTCGGCGAGGCGACGCAGATTGGCGAGAAACTCACGCAGGTGTTTGCAGAGGACGCGAACGTGATATGGGGCGCGAGGCTCACCCCTGAGTTAGGGGACAGCGTTGTCGTTACGTCCATTATGACAGGCATCACCTCCCCGCAACTCCTGGGCAAATATCAGGAGGAGAAGGAGAGCGTGAAGGCGCCGCTAGACATCGAGCAGATTCAGTATCTCTGAACGTCTGAACGCGCGGGCAGAAGACTGATCGCCACTTCTTTTTTCTTTTTACTTTATTTCTACTTTTACTTACTTCTTGATTTTATCACAAAAAGTAGCAGCGCCAACACGAGCACGCCGGATATGCACGGTAGTTTTATACTGCCGAGGTCGATTCCGCCCACACCTTCCTTTTTCTCGGCAGGGACAGTTATCATCTGGCTCGTGGTGAAACTGTTCCCGAAATCGTCGCCCCAGGTGATTTTAAGTTCGTATCCTCCTGGCAAGAGCCCGAATTTGGTTTGGGGAAACGTAATCGGTGTTCTTCTGCCGCCAACCATACCCTCCGCGTTCTTCGGCTCGCCCCTCTTGCTAAGGGTAACAACGACTATCGCTTCACCCTCCTCGTACTCGAACCCCACGTTGTCTATGCTGATGAGCGGCCCCTCGATCACGCTCACGCTCGCAGCCTTCTTTTCAACCTCGCCATCAGCCTGAAGCGTTACCACGAGCGCGGTCTCGCCCGCGCCTTTTGCGAGCAGGGAGAACGTGAAATTCTGCTCGCCGACAACAGTCGCGCGCTGGACGCTTCCCTCGCCGTCCAACTCAACGCCTACGCTCACGCTTTCAGCCGCGCTTCCCGTATTCGCGACTGTCACGTTCACCTCAACCCGCGCGCCTTCTGGCACGCTCGTTTGCGCGCTGAAGTTCTTTACATAAACCGTCTTGTTTCCTGCGCTCACGTCAAACTCCAGTTCCTCGACCCCGCCTGTTGTCGAATACACGTAAACCGTATTTCTGCCAGCCTGCCTTGGCCTGAATGAGAATTGCTGCGTGAGGACTGATTTCGCAGGCGCAGAGCCCTCCTCATAATCCGAAACGAACCCAATCCTCGCGGTCTGGCTTATCGAGGATGGCTTGTAGAATATCGTCTGGTTGTCCCCTAGCGTGATGCTGCTGCTTCCGAGCCACGCGTCAAACCCGACCTTGTCAATGCGCTCCGGCGTCACGGTTATCTCTTTGCTCCTGTCCTCGAAGAGCACGGAGTTCAGCGTGAAAGGGCAGGTGTAGACGTAGTCTTTTGAGCCCGAGGAGCCTGCGCGCGCAACCCAAACCACGAAGCGCTCCTCATCAGGCCTCATTATTACCTTTTGTTCGTTCTGGAACGAATCGAAAATGCTCTCCCCGCTGCACGGCTGGAGGTTCAACTCGACCACCCGGTAGTCATCGCTCCTTATTTTCGCGTATAGCATCGTCTTTTCCCCGAAGTTGAGCCTGCCAGCGCTCGCATCAAACGCAAAATCCTTTTTTGGCAGGACCGCGCGCACGTCAGTTACCTTCACGGCCTCGACTTTCTTTCCGCTCGCGCTCTCGCGCGTAAACTCGAGCCTCGCGCCCTCTGTTACGCTCGCGCTCGCCTCGCTTCCGAGTACCTCCCCACTTGATATGTAGAGTTCGATGTGCGTCGCGTCAAGGTTCCCGACCTCGAGCCACGTGGGGTCGACTGGCACCCATTTCCCGACATACGCCTCGGCCCACCTATGCCCCATCCACCCGTTCTCCGAATTGTATGCATAGCCAGAGACAAGGCGCGCCGGAATATTGACAGACCTTGCGAGCGCGACGAAGAGCGCGCTGTACTCCACGCACACGCCCCGCTTGTTCTGAAGCGCCCAGAGCGCGTCCTTCTCCTCCCCGACCACAGATTCGTCATACCCCAGATTATCATAAACCCATACCGCGAGCCTCGCCACCCTCTCGAAATCGTCCCTTGAGTTCGCGGTTATCTGCCGCGCCAGGCTCCTTATCTCCTCGCTGTCGCTCTGTATGTTCTGGCTCGGCTGCGCGTATCTATCCAGTTCATACGGCACTACGAATGAACTTGGAAGTTCTGCAGTGGCGCGCGCGATCGTCCGGACCTTCGCGCTCGCGGAATACGAATACGGGTTCTGGGGGCTTTCCTCGGTTATGCTCGCGAAGGAGTTCCCATTCTCGTCCTTCACCAGCGCGCCTTGGCCCCTGTACTCCACGTTCTGGTACTCAGTCAGGCGCGGAATCGATACGTTCAGGCGCAGGTTTGTCATCTCCCCGCCAATCGCCGAAACCTGCCCTGCCTCCACAACCTCTGAATCGAGCCTGTTCACGAGCGCTGGCTCTGTTATCTCTGTGACAGCGGCAAATGTGACAAACAGTTGGAGTATAACAACCAGTACGACTAATTTTCCTTTCATCCACAAACCCCGTTCAGTCTAATACTCCCTGACAGTTTTAAGAACGACCTTCTGGAGTTCGACCGGCTCTGTCATTTCAGCCATCTTTATCGCGAAATCCAGCTTCGACTCGCTGCACGCGATTATCTCGAAAAGCACGTCCCCTGCCCGCACCTTGTCCCCGTGCTCGCAGCGGAGGACGACTCCTGCGCCCTTGTCCTTGGGCGCGCCTGCTGCGCGCGCTATCTTCGCTATCAGTTTGTTGTCAACGTGCTCCACTCTTCCGCCCTTCATCGCCTTTATCGCGTGCCTGCAGCCGCCAATCGGCAAATCATCAACGCGCACTTTCGGGTCGCCTCCCTGCGCCTCCACAATCTCCATCATCTTCGCGTAAGCCTTTCCGGACCGTATGAGGTCCATTGCGACCTTCATCCCCCTTCCCACGCTCACCTCCCCGCACAACTCAAGGAGCGCGCCTGCGAGCTGGCAGCTCTTCTCAGTGAGGTCAGTCGGGCCCTCGTTCCTCAGCGAGCGCAGGACGTCCCTGCACTCGAGCGCAGGCCCTATCCCCTCGCCGATTGGGTCGCTGCCCTCTGTTATGAAGCATTCAGTCTTCATACCGAGTTTCACGCCTATCTCCAGAAAATCGCGCGCAAGGGCGTTCGCCTCCTTCAAATCCTCAATTTTCGTGCCCCTGCCGACAGGGATGTCAATCACCACGTATTCCGCGCCAACGGATTTCTTCTTCGCGAGGATTGAGGAAAGAAGCACGCCCTTGGGATCCAGCCTCATCGAGTGCCTCACCTTTATCATCTTGTCATCCGCTGCAGCGAGGTTGATTGCTCCTCCCCACACGATGCACCCGCGCGTCTTCAGCACAATCTCGCGCGTCTCCTCCAATCCAAACGTCACAGGCGCGAGAACCTCCATACTGTCCGCGGTTCCTGCAGCAGAGGTTATCGAGCGCGAGGACGTTTTAGGTATGTAAAGCCCTGCAGCGGCTATTACCGGCACGAGCACCATCGTGGTTCGGTTTCCTGCAACCCCTCCGCTGCAGTGCTTGTCCACGACAGGATGGACGCCGAGGTTCAGCTGCCCCCCTGACGCCGCGATAGCCTCTGTGAGATAAACCGTTTCATCAGTGCTCATCCCGCGTATATAAGTTGAGGTTATGAAGGAAGCGAGTTCGACCGCGCTCAGCTTGTTCTCCATCATCTCGCTGACGATGGTGTTCGTCTCCTCGCGCGTGAGCGCCCTTCCGTCCATCTTCTTCTTTATGTAATCAATGGAAACAGGGTAATTCACGCTCTTTACCTCCACCGTCTCCCCGCTCCTGATTCCGAGTTTCTCGCTCACGTCCTCGAAAATCCCTATCTCCCCGTTCCCGACGAGCGTGTTGCTCAAATCCACTATGCACACCATCTCCTTGTCCCAGCGCTTTATGCTCACCCTCTCGGTCATGCCCACGTCCAGCTGCCGCGCCTCCTCGTCATTAAACACGACTATGTTCTGCCCTGCCTCTATGTCGAAGCATTTCGCGCGCAGCCTGCTCACGATTGGAATATCAATACTATTCGCCATTCCATCATCCCTATTTCGCGCCCAGATTCAACTCGCGCCACGCCACGCTCAGCAAATCCCCAGGAGGCACGACGCCCTTCTCAGTGATGTACGCGCCCACGAACTTCGCAGGCGTCACATCGAACGCGGGATTCCGCACCTTTATCCCGCGCGCGCTCTTCGCATCAACGATTTCGCGCGCGCCGCGCTCCTCAATTTTTTCTCTGTTTCCCCATAACGTTATCGGGTCGAACTTGTAAATCTCAGCAGCAGAATAAAAAGGTATGTTATTCGCGTACGCGAGCGCCGCTATTCCGGCTGTTCCTATCTTGTTCACCAAATCGCCCGTCGCGCTCACCGCGTCCGCGCCCACGAGCACGACGTCCACATCTTTCATGAAACTCGCGGCAGCGGAATCCACAATCAGCGTCACAGGCACGCCCCTGTCCGCGAGCTCGCGCGCTGTCCGCCTCCCCTGAAAAAGCGGCCTTGTCTCGGTGCAAATCACTTCAATATTTTTTCCCAGCTCGTGCGCGCGCACGAGCGCGCCGACCACGGTGTGGCTGTGGCAGTGAGTAAGAATTGTGCTTCCCTTCTCAATAATTTTCGCGCCATAATCTGCAATAACACTCTCGCTCTCGTCGAAATACGCGAGCAGTTTCTTCTGCAGCGCCACGACGACCGCGCCGCCTTCTTTCGCGTTTTTTATTTTCCTGCTTTTCACAGCCTTTGCCGTCTCGTCGAGCATCCTCTTGAGCGCGTTCCGCAGCATCGGCTCTGTTGGGCGCGCGGATGAAAGAACGCCTACCGCCTCAATCAACTCCGCCAGGAATTCGTTCGTGTTCCTCGCGCGCGAGTTCGCTGCCTGCGATGAAAGCGCGCGCACAGCTGATTTCGCAATTTCGCGAGCCCCCTGTATCCTGAGCGCCCTGATGTCGCGAGAAACTTTCTCCACTTCACTGCCGCCGCCTGCCATGAGATAAATTAGAGGGAACGGTATTTAAAATAGATGGATTTGCTTATTTTGCTTTCAAAATTCTCTTCGCTTCCTTCAGGAAACTCTCAGCATCCGCGACCATCCGTCCAGCAGTCTCTTCAGAATAAATCATCCCGTAATCAGCGTCTTCCCTAAGGTTCATGCTGTCCCTGAAAAGGTTTGCATACTTCTTTTCCAATATGCCATCACTAACAAACAGCTCTCCAAGCGCGATAAGCAGGCAGTAGTGGCTTTTTTCCCTATATCCCTTGCTAAGCACGAGCGCCCTGGCAGAATGAAACATCGAATAATACGCCTGTACCGTCGTCCATTTTGGGTTTTTCTCTTTTATTGATTTGCCCGCGCTCGCCAAATCCAGTTCAGCCTCTTTGAGTTCCTTCTCTATCAAATCCGTTTCAGGCTTCGCTTTCACGAGTTTCCCCTTCTTGAGACACTTTTCAAACTTGCTATTCAGTTTCCCCACCCCAAAGCTCTATACCCGAATTGATCCTCTCGTAGAGAGGCCTATCCTTCCTGCCCAATTCGCTGAATTCAATCGTGTTTAGCACGATCGCCTTAATTTTTTCATTTGTCCTCAGAATCTCCATTGTTTTATCCTTCTCGTTGCTAAGGAGAAACAGGTCAATATCGCTCTCCTCTGTGTTTGTCCCGTCCGCGCAGCTTCCGAACAGCACCACCCTCTTGCTGAGCGGCTTCATTTTCTCGACGAGCGGTTCCAGATCGCTTATTGTGATGAACACTTTAAGTTGCCTCATCCTCGGGCTTTCGTCATTTCTTTCATAAAACACCATTCTCCCTTTCTTCTCCCTGCTCACCAAACCCATTTTGTGGAACTTCGCAAGCATGTAATGCGCTGCGGCAGGGCTCACCCTCGCGTTCCTCGCGATCTCGCGTTCATACATCTTTCCATCCTTACCAGCGAGATATACTAGAATTCTCATCTCGGTTTTTGAAAACAAATTTATTTTTTTAAACATGAGTTTATTATTTTAAACAAGAAATATAAAGGTTTCGGTTGGATATGCGCCCGAAGCAAACGAATATAAAACAGAATCCACAAAAGATATTACTTATTCTAAGACGCTTTGAGAGTGGTTTTGTGGGTCCAGAGAAGAAAATACTTGTGGTGTGTCCGCTTCAAAGCAGATACGAATTCATGACAAAGGTAATAAAAGAGGCTATGCCCGAGGCCGAGATGGTCCGAGTATTAAAATTACGGGACAGCATTCCGCAACTTGAGAGTGCTGAAAATCCCTTCGATATTTTCATAACCGAGAACCTTAAAGGACTTGGGAAAACCCCGTGGGTGGTAATGACCAACCGCATCGACGATTTCAAACTTATCGAGAAATTTGCGGTTGATGCAGGCATAGCCTTCGTACTCGACAGATTCGATTTTCGTCTTGACGGGATGGACCTTAAAAAAACAATCCGCAGACTTCTGACAAAAGAGCCACATAAAAAAGAAAACGCAGCCATACCTACCAGCAAAAAACTCGAAAAGAACGACGCATCCAACATCCTAGTAGTTGAGAATCCAGGTTCGCGAACCTCACCCGCGTTAGTTTACTCAACGGAGAGAATACGCCTTCCTTCCCGTTCGTGTAGAATAGTTCTACTCCTTGACGATTTCAAAACAACCCGAGAAAGAACTGAAAAAAGTGTAAAAGAAGTAGACCGAATGTGTGCGATACTTACTTCCGTTTCGGCGCGGGAAGGGTGCGATACTCTTTATCATTTGCAGCGCCAAGGCACGCCGGCGGATCTTTTGATAGCCACCATCATGCCCGGGATTTCGGATGTTGTTCGCAGGATTCGCGAGGATGATCCCTGGCTTCGCGTCTGGATACTTGTTTTCAACGAGAAAGATAACCAAATCGCGAGTGAATTGCGCAGAGAAGGCGCCGACTACCTGTTTCACACAAACGACAAACTTTTCCTCTCTGATTCAGCGCACCAGGCTATTTTCAAAAACGCCCTTAGAATATTTTTTAAACACAAACCGCGCAACCAACAAAACGAGATCGGTGGTCCGGGCGTGTTTTCAGACAGAAGGTTTTTTGTGAAACCTCGCATAGACGGTATTCCTAGCCACGTCTCCTCCCGCTTCCAGCGCCAAAAGCAAATCCTCTTCGCCTGACCGCGAGCCAAGCAAACGAATATAAATCTTCTCACCCAAAAATGTTAAATGTTATCAACGCCTTATTGGAAAATATAAAATGTGTAAAATTGCATGAATTGAGTGATGAGTGGTTTGATGCCGGTATCGCCAGAGATGCTCGCGAAGGAGCTGCCTGAGGAGCACATGGTCAGCAAGGAGGACGAGGAGTTATTCAAGTTCATGGAGGCGTCCAAGCCGAAAATATACATACTGGGCGCCGGCGGGAGCGGGTGCAACACGATGAACAGGATGGCCGAGGTGGGCGTGGTGGGCGCGAGACTCCTCGCCGCGAACACGGACGCGCAGCACCTCATAAAGATTCGCGCGGACAAGAAAATCCTTCTTGGAAAAACGACCACGAAGGGGCTGGGCGCAGGCTCGAACCCCGAGGTCGGCGAGGCGGCGGCGAAGGAGAGCGCGAGCGAGTTGAGGAAGGCGATTGAGGACGCCTCGATGGTTTTCGTCACGTGCGGGCTCGGCGGCGGGACAGGGACAGGAAGCGCGCACATCATCGCGCAGCAGGCAAGGGAGATAGGCGCGCTCACGGTCGCAATCGTAACCCTTCCGTTCACCTCGGAGGGAAGGAGGAGGAGGCTGAACGCGCTCGAGGGGCTCGCGAAACTGAAGACGCAGGCTGACACCATTATTGTCATACCGAACGACAAACTGCTCATGATTGTCCCTGACCTCCCGCTGAACACCGCGTTCAAGGTTTCGGATGAAGTTCTCACGAGCGCGGCAAAGGGGATTACCGAACTCGTGACAAAGGCTGGCCTCGTGAATTTGGATTTCGCGGACCTGAAAACGATCCTGAGGGAATCGGGCTGCGCTGTCATCGGGATGGGCGAGGCTGACGCAGGCGCGAAGCCTGACCAGCGCGCGATTGTCGCGATTGAGAACGCGCTCAACAACCCGCTCCTTGATATCGACATCTCCCAGGCCACGAAGGCGCTCGTGAACGTCGTGGGCGGGGAGGACATGACGCTCAAGGAGGCCGAACTGATGGTGAGCGAGGTCTCGAAGAAGATAAACCCGAACTCGCACATCATATGGGGCGCGCGCATCGAGAAGGACAT
>JBFMAP010000029.1:0-8783 GCA_040755655.1 Microcaldota archaeon | reverse complement strand
AGGCGAGCGCGGACGTCACCCTGTTGAGTTTCAATTTCATAGACGCGAGTTGGTTGAAGACCCAGTCGTACATGCGGTACTCCGCGAGCGCGCTCTTGTTGCCTGCGTCGTCAGCGGTCGAGAGCGCAAGGCTGAGCGCGCTCAGGTAGTTACCCGAGTCATAAGCCTCCTGCGCGGCAGATGCTGAAGGAACCGCGAGATCGTCGGCGCGGATTGTTATCCCGCTCGCGGTGTTCAGCATGCTCTTTAGATTGTTTATTGCCGCGTTCGCGTTATTGAGAGCGTCGCTCGCTTCTGTCCTGAGCAAAGCCTCACTTACGAGCTCCGTGTCCGTAAGCGTGAATATCTGAACGCGGTTGTTGTTTGTGTCCGCAACATACATCTTGTTTCCTTGAACATAAACCCCGCGAGGCGAATCGAACTGCCCCTTCTCGCTGCCATAGGTCCCTATGCTCCCCACGAACGAGTAGTTCCTCGCGGAGAAAACCGCAATCCGGTTGTTCCCAGAGTCCGCGACGTATATCCTGTCGTTCGCGAACCAAAAGTTCCACGGGGATTTGAGGCGCGCGCTCCCCTCGCCCCAGCCGAAACGGGCGAGGAAGGTGAAATTTCCCGAGTATATCTGCACGCGGTCGTTGAGGCTGTCGGAGATGTAAATCTTGTCGTTCTCGAGCCTCATCCCGATCGGATGAAAGAACTTGTCATCGAGCGAGCCGTGGCTTCCGAACTGGGTTATCCAGTGATTCTCCGTGATGTTGAAAACCTGTATCCTGTCGTTGAACGTGTCTGCGACGTATATTCGATCTTCTATTACGAAAACACCGCACGGATTGTAGAACTGGTTGACCTCTCCTCCGCCGCCGGTGGCGCCGATGGTTTTCACGAACCCGCCGTCAAGCCCGTAGACCTGTATCCTGTGGTTCCGCGTGTCCGAGATGTATATGCCGCTCGCGTCAATGTATATGCACATCGGGTTCGTAAACTGGCCTGTCTCGCTTCCAGTAATCCCCCCGATACTCCTGATGTATCTGTTGTCCGAGGCGTTGTATATCTCAACGCGCGCATTTCCCGTGTCAACTATGTATAATTTTCCGTCGTAAACGAGCACGTCCGATGGAAACCTGAACTTGTTCCACGCGCCCTGCTCCGTCCCGTCAATCTTGTCAACATAGGTCGCGGTGATGCTCGCGCGCGCAGCCCACGCGAGAGCGAAAACGAAAAGCAGCGGAACCAAAACCGATCGCACGTCTCGCATCCACCATCCCCCCTCGCGGCATTATGACGAGGATAGATTGACTTCACCCATATATAAAACTATCACATTTGTTTTCGGTTATTTTTGTTCTCTGCTCGTTTCCAAAATCCAAAAACGAAAGAGTTTAAAATTCTTCCGACATCCGTCGTAAAATGGTTGCTCAACCGAAAAGCAGAAATTCTAGTTATGCGTATTCATCTCTGGCGACCGATATGGTAAGCGAAATGGAAAAACTAGTGCTCAGAATGGATGCTCTTGAGAGGCAGTTGAAATACAAGGACGAGGAGATTCAAAAGTTGCAACAAGAGATTGCTGGACTAAAAGAGAGGATCAAACAACTTGAAGAAGAGAATAAGAAGCTAAAAGACGACGCCGCCTCTCTGAAAAAAGAGAACTTAAAACTTCACAAAGAGCTCAGAAAATATCACAATGAAAACACTCCCTCCGGTTCAATTCCACCTTACCTAAAGGTTGTTCTCGAAAGGGACCAACCTGAAGAGCCAAAAGAAAAGCCTGAAACGAAATCTGCGAACATCCGCAATGCGAGGCCAAAGAGATGCAACAGGACAGAAAAACTAAAACTTACCTCCTGTCCGCATTGCGGTGGAAAACTCAGGAAAAAGAAAGCTATCCCAAGGACTAGAGTCGTAATAAAACTCATAGTGCCAGAAACCGAAGCGGTTAGATATGTTATTCCGGGATATTTCTGCAAACACTGCAAAAAAGAAGTTTCCCCAAAAGTGCCTGATGCACTTCCGAACTCAAAATTCGACCTCAATCTTCTTCTATTGCTCTCATATCTTTCAGTTGGGATAAACGTCAGCCACAGAAACATAAGCGGACTCCTTCTAGAAATTTTCGGATTGGAGATATCACCCGCCTCCGTTGTCAATAACCTCAAAAAACTCAAAGATTACCTTGGGGATGAATATGCAAAACTCGAGCAGGAAATCAGGAAGGAAAAGGTCTATTACAGGGATGAGACAGGTTGGCGGCGTAATGGCAAGGTAAATTGGGTGTGGGTCGTTGCGACTATGAAAAGAATATTCTACAGGATAGAAGAGAGCAGAGGCAAGTCCACTGCAAATAAATTCAGACCTTCCAGAAACGGCACTACCGTATGCGACGGCTATTCCGTTTACAACGATTCTAAAAACATCCAGAGATGTTGGGCGCATCTTCTAGATAAAGCAAAGTGCCCAGAGTATTGGTTCCAAAGTGAAGAGGAATCGCAGGACTATGTGGAGCTTGTCGATCTACTAAAGGAGCTTTTCCATAACGCAAAGGAGGACAGGAAGAGATCAGGATGCTCCGCAGAGCTGCGAAGGGCTTACGATGAGAAATTGTTAAAGTTGCTTCAGACTCCAAGATTTGAGGGGAAGAATCTGTTGGCTCTAACAAACTACATAATGGGGTTTAATGGGCAGTGGTTTACTTTCCTTGAATTTCCTGAAGTGGAGCCAACAAACAACAGGGCAGAGAGGGCGTTGAGGCATGTTGTACTGAAGAGAAAGATCAGTCAGGGGAGCAGAAGCTGGGAAAGCCAGAGGAGCTATGCCATGCAGGCTTCCTTGTACATGACATCGAGGCTAAGAGGCAAAAATTATATGGATGCGCTAAGAGACGTCGTAGAACCGAAAATTAACGTCGTGGGAAAATTTTGAACTGTTACTCCGAAACTTAAACGTTTAAATACCTGCTTGGACATAATATTAGACTAATTCTCGATGCCCGCATTCCCCACCCGAGGGCATAGAAAGGGATGCGCGCGAGCGGGCGAGAAGGAGAGGTTGGAAAGTATGCTTAAAAAAATAAAAAAAGTGCCGGAGAATAAAATAAAGAAAAAGGAAGAGAGAGGAGATGGAACCATTTCATTCGTGTTTTTTGAAACTGAAGGGGAGGAAAGAAAGGGAGGGAAGGGAGATAACATATCCGAAAAACTCAGAAGGGTAGCCAAGTCCGGCGGACCTGAAGGAATAGAGGATCGGATGCATAAAACTCCTGATACTAAGCGTCTTTTAGATGAGACACCTGTTCACGAGCAAGAGAAATTTAAAAAGAAATACCGCTGGAGAGACTAAGAAAGCTTTTTATTCACGCGGCGCGAATAGGAGAGCAGGGGAGAGGTGTTCAAATGGGAAGACCGTTCGCGCTCTTCATTGTAATTCTTGCGCTAGCGTCGGCTGTGGGGCTGGCGCGCGCTGAACTTGTCAAGTATGTTAATGTCGTCGAACCGGTGGTGCGCACGATGCACGAGAGTGACGAGCCTGTGGAGTTCGGCGTTGTCGGGCCAGGGCAGACGGTTTACATTGTCGCTGACCCGCGCGTGCCTGAAAGCGGTGGCGGATGGGACCAGCTCGAGATAACAAAACTTCCAGAGGGCTGGAGCACAGAGCCGAGCCTTCTTTTCGAGCGGCCTATGAAGGCGCTCATAAAGGCCGCGCCTGACGCAGACGACGGGACGTATGACGTCTCGTTCCGCGCGGTTGACGCTTACAATGGGGATTACCTAGGAAACATGAGTTTCAGCGGGAAGGTGCGCGTGAGCAGGGACGTGATGGAGATGAGCGTGTCTCCTCTCGAGGCGCGCACAGGGGTCGGACAGCCTGCGGGTTATTTCGTGACAATTAAAAACAAGGGGGTCGCGAGCGACCTTTTCGAGGTGTCTGTTGAGGGTCTGCCAACATGGAAATACAGGAAGACGGTTTATGTTCCGTACGGCATGCCCTATGGGATTTCAAAAACAGTCGAGTACGAGATTGCAGGGGACGAGGAGAGGGATGCGGAGTTGAAAGTCGTGGTGACCTCGACATCGAGCCCTCTGATCCGCGCTGAGAGCAGCGTGAAACTCCACATCCAAACAAATCTCATCTCGGATTTCCGCGCGGCAGGCCATGGATTACTTATGTTCCCTGTGATTGAGCAGCCCATTTACTCGCTTCTCGGTTTCATATCGAACCTTCTTGGATAGATTGCTATGCGAACTGGCGCGAGCAGAAGAAGTGCCATCCTGGAGGCCAGCAAAAAAATCAAGCAGAGCATGGGCCCTCTCGATTTGTGGAAACTCAAGACCACCGTGGCGAAAAAATACGGGATTGCGGGCGTGATAAAGAATTCCGAGATTCTCGTCGCGCTCCCGAAAAAGAAAAGGACTAAAGAGATGCTCGAGCTTCTGAGGATAAGGGCTACGAGGACTGTTTCCGGAGTGAGCGTAATCGCTGTGATGACGAAAGGCGACTGCCCTGGCACGTGCATATACTGCCCGCGCGGCGAGGGCGCTGCTCAAAGTTATACTGGAAAAGAACCAGCCTCGCTGCGCGCGATTCAAAATAATTTTGACCCTTATCTTCAGGTCGGAGCGCGCATCCGCCAGTTGCAAGAGATAGGGCATCCTGTGAGCAAGTGCGAGTTAATTTTGATGGGCGGCACGTTCAACGCGCAGCCTAAAAAATATCAATCATGGTTTGTCCAGCGGTGTTTGGATGCGATGAACGGAAAGAAATCAAAGAGTCTGAAGGACGCGCAGGCGAAAAATGAAAATGCAGGCGTGCGCATGGTGGGGATGACGGTTGAAACGCGGCCAGACTGGGCGAAGGCAAGGCACGTGGAGGCGCTGCTCGAGCTGGGCGCGACGCGCGTTGAGTTGGGAGTGCAGACCCTTTATGATTTTGTTTACAGGCGAGTGATGAGGGGGCACACCGTCGCGGATGTTGCGGAAGCAACGCAGGCGTGCAAGGACAGCGGGCTGAAAGTGTGCTACCACATGATGCCAGGGCTCTTCGCCGATAAAGAGATGGATGTTGCGATTTTCAAAAAAATGTTTGATGAGCCGAGGTTCAGACCCGACATGCTGAAAATATACCCCTGCATGGTGTTCAGGGGCACGAAACTGTATGAGTTATGGAAGAGCGGGCAGTACGTTCCTTATTCAGCGGAGGAAGCCGCTGAAGTGATTGCAGAGGCGAAGAGGCACATCCCCCCTTATGTGCGCGTGATGAGGGTCCAGCGCGACATTCCAGCGTATCTCGTTGATGCAGGCGTGAAGCACAGCAATCTGCGGCAGATTGTGGAGGAAAAACTCGCGCAGAAGGAAATAAAGTGCAGGTGCATACGCTGCAGGGAGATCGGGTTGAAGATGCTGAAGGAAAAAATAAAGCCTGATTTGGGCGCAGTGGAGCTCAAGCGCGCTACTTACGACGCATCAGGAGGCACGGAGATATTCCTTTCGTTCGAGGAAACGAAGCACGACGCGCTAATAGGGCTCGCGCGCCTGCGCATCCCTTTCAAGCCTTTCAGGCCTGAGATAGACGCGAGGACCGCGCTCCTGCGCGAACTGCACGTTTACGGGGGAGAATTGATGGTTGAGGAGAGGGCGCGCGCAGGCGCAAGGGAGGTGCAGCACAAGGGGTTCGGGGAGAGGCTGCTCGCAGAGGCAGAGAGGCTCGCGCGCGAGGAGCACGGGATGAGGAAACTCGCTGTTCTCAGCGGTGTTGGCGCGCGCGCATATTATTATGCTAGAGGGTACAAAAGGGATGGCGTTTACGTCTCGAAAATAATCGGTCTTTGATTGATGGTCGGTGCGCATGTATTACTCGGAAGAACTCTCGAAAGCGCTGAAAGGGATTGGCGCGGAAATAGGCGACCGCCTGCGCGTGACGCAGGCTGGAAGGGTTTACGAGGGGATATTGATGCCCCGCATCGAGCTGGGATGCAGGAACGCGCTCGTGCTCAAACTCCCGAACGGATATAATGTTGGCGTGAGATACGAGGGCGCGAGGATTGAGAAACTAGAAGGCGGGGCGAGCATTGAATTTGTTAGAAAGGAGGAGATCGAGATGAAAAGAACTCCTGGAAAGCCGAACGTTTCCATCATAAGCACAGGCGGAACGATAGCGAGCAGAATTGATTACAAAACCGGCGGGGTGTATGCTGCATTCGGGACTTCTGATCTGCTCGCCGCGACGCCAGAGTTGAAGGACATCGCAAACCTGAAATCAGAACTCCTTTTCGGGCTCATGAGCGAGGACATGAGACCAGAGCACTGGAAAAAAATCGCGCACAGGGTCGCGAAGGAGCTGAATGCAGGCGCGGACGGCGTGATTGTCACGCACGGGACTGACACGATGCACTTCACGAGCGCCGCGCTATCGTTCATGCTAAGCGGGCTTGGGAAACCAGTTGTGCTAACGGGCGCGCAGCGCTCAAGCGACCGCGGCTCGAGCGAGGCGTTCATGAACATCATATGCTCGACGTGGTTTGCGGCGCGCGCGGATGTCGCAGAGGTCTCGCTTTTGATGCACGCTTCAATGAGCGACGATTTCTGCTACGCGCACAGGGGAACGAAAGTGCGGAAGATGCACGCCTCGCGAAGGGACGCTTTCCGCAGCATAAACGAAACGCCGATCGCGAAAGTGTTTAGTGACGGGAGAATTGAGATGCTGGGCGCGTGCAAAAAAAGAGGCGACTCCGAGGTGAAAGTTGAGGATGAATTGGAGGAAAAGGTCGCGCTCATAAAAGTCTATCCTGGTGTGAATCCTGAAGTCATGGATTTTTACATCGGGCGCGGATACAAGGGAATCGTGATTGAAGGAACGGGAATGGGTCACGTGCCCACCACTATTAAGGAGTTCTCTCTTATTCCGAAAATTAAGGAGGCGAGCGACAAGGGAATCCCTGTCTGCATCACTACGCAATGTTTGTATGGAAGGGTTCATTCCTCTGTGTACGCGAACCAGCGCGAGATACTCAAGGCAGGCGGGATTCACTGCGAGGACATGCTCCCAGAAGTCGCGTACATCAAACTGATGTGGGCGCTCGGCAAATCGCGCAATTTTGAGGAAGTTAAGAAACTGATGCTCACACCGGTTGCAGGTGAGATTACCGAGAGGAGCACTGCTGACGAGTTTCCGGAATGAGTTATGATTTGCAGGTGCGAAAATGGGCGGTTTCAAGTGCGGCATAGAGATTCACCAGCGGCTCGGCAGCGCGCACAAGTTGTTCTGCTCCTGCGCGAACAGGTCTGGCGCCGACGATTTGGATGGAAGTGTTGAGAGAAAGATGCGCATCGTGGCAGGCGAGCTCGGGGAGATAGACCCTGCCGCCATTCACGAGTTCAAACGAGACCGCACGTTCGTTTATCAAATTTACAAGAACGAGGACTGCCTCGTTGAGATGGACGAGGAGCCGCCCCACGCGCTCAACCCAGAGGCAATCGACATCGCGCTCGAGGTCTGCCTTCTTCTTGGCGCCACTGCTGTTGATGAGATTCACGTGATGCGCAAGATAGTTATTGACGGCAGCAACACCGGGGGCTTCCAGCGCACTGCGATAATCGGACTCGATGGGAAATTGGAAACCTCGAAAGGGCTCGTGCGCATTCCCACAATATGCTTGGAGGAGGAGAGCGCCGGGATAGTCGAGGCGAACGAGAAGACAGTCTATAGGCTTGACAGACTGGGGATGCCTCTTGTTGAGATTGCTACCGCTCCTGATGTGAAGGATGCGGCGCACGCGCGCGAGGTCGCTGAAAAACTCGGGGAACTTTTGCGCGCGACAGGAAAAGTTCAGCGCGGGATTGGGACGATCAGGCAGGACGTCAATGTTTCAATTGAGGGAGGCGCGCGCATCGAAATAAAGGGCGCGCAGGCCCTCGAGGACATCCAGAAACTGGTTGAGAACGAGGCCGCGCGCCAGAAAAAACTGATTGAGATTATTGGGGAGATGAGGAAAAGGAGAATTAAAAAAGAAAAAGGCGAGCCGAAAATTGCCGATGTCACGCGCGCGTTCTCGAAAACAGAGTCGAAAATTATTAAGAAAGTTGTCGAGGGAGGAGGAAAGGTTCTCGCTGTCCTTCTTCCTAATTTCTCGGGCCTGCTTGGAAAGGAATTATATGGGGGAAGAAGATTCGGCACTGAGGTTAGCGACTACGCGAAGCCTGCCGGAGTGCGCGGGCTAATCCACAGTGATGAGAACTTGAAAAAATACGACATCAGCGAAAATGAAATCAAGGCGATTCGCGACGTTCTTCACGCGAAGGAAAACGACGCATTCATTCTTGTCGCAGCTACAGAAGAAACCGCTCGGAAAGCGCTCACCCTCGCATTTGAGCGCGCGCATTTGGAAGTTGTCCCGGAAGAAACGAGGCGCGCGATTGCAGGCGGCGGAAGCGAATATATGAGGCCGCTTCCAGGCAGCGCGCGCCTCTACCCCGAAACTGATGTCCCCCCTGTCGCGCTCGCAAAGGAAAGAATTGAAAGGATACGCGCGTCCCTTCCTGAAAAGCCCGACGAGAAGAGGAAAAAACTCGAGTCCGCGCTCGGCGGGGAGTTGCGCGAGAAAATAATCCGCTCGAAGAATTTGCGATTGTTCGAAAAAGTGGTAGAGGAGTTGGGCGTTGATGCCACGCTCGTGGCCTCCACTCTCGAGGAAACTCTCGTGAGCCTGAGGCGCGCGGGCGTCGAGGTTGAAAAAATAGGCGAGGAAAAAATTTACGAGTTGTTCGGAGAATACTCGAAAAACAAATTCGTGA
>JBFMAP010000028.1:0-8936 GCA_040755655.1 Microcaldota archaeon | reverse complement strand
GACTTAGGGGATTTTGCCGACGAGTATCCGCCAGAGATTTCCGGGGGGATGAAGCAGAGGGTCGGGGTTGCGCGCGCGCTCGCGGTAGAGCCTGACATACTCTTAATGGACGAGCCCTTCAGCACGCTTGATACGACGACCGCTGACGCGCTCAGGAAAGATGTTTTGGAGATTTGGACAGACCCGAACACCGCCACGAACACGTTCATCATGATAACCCACCTCATAGACGAAGCCGTGTTTATGGCTGACCGCATCCTGCTGATGTCAAAGCGGCCTGGCCGCATCATCGCGGACGTGCCAATCGACATCCCGCGGCCGCGCGTGAAGCACGTGAGGGACGCGGAGTTCTTCGAAATATGCGACAGAGTGAAAAGTATGATGGAATGACTTTGGGCGGAGAGCAGTCAGGCGACGAGCGAGTAAACCTCGCGCGCGATCTTTCTCACCTCGTCCTCATTTTTCGCGCCCTTAACGAGAAGCCTTCCTGAGCGGTAAAAACTGATTTCGAGTCTCCCGCGCGCAACAACTATGAGGTAGGGCGTTTCCACGCGCACGTCGAACCCGCCAGCGCGCAGTTTTCTGCTAACGCCGGCCAGATTTATTTTCTTCTCGCCAGCGCCAATCAAACTCACATCGTAAGCGGCGCCTGTCTCGCAGGGCTTCGCGATGAAAAACTGATTTTTTTTCGCATTCTTCATATTTTCAACTCTTGAAGCGTTTTCAAACTCTCGTTCACGAGCGCTTTCATGTCAACGTTCGCCTCTGCTGCGAGAATGTCCGCGAGTTTTGCGCGCGTTGAGGGCTTTTCAGGCGTCACTGTGCAGCACATCGCTGGCTTCGTGGAAATTTCATATGTGCCTATTGCGCGCGCGTACTCCTCAATCTCCTCCTTGTTCAGCCCAAGGAGCGGGCGGAGCACCGGAATTTCAACCGCCTGCGCGACTATGCCCAAATTCGTGAGCGTCTGCGTCGCCTTGCTTCCGAGAAATTCGCCAGTGATGAGCGCGCGCGCGCCCTTCTTTTCAGCGACGCGCTCTGCGATGCGGAACATTGCCCTCCTGCAGAGGATGCACGTGAGCCTCCGCGGGCACCTGTTGAGGAACTCAACCAAATTCTTTCCGTGCGAGCAGATATACGCGTGAAATTCGTAGCGTGCGTGCCCTTTTAGTTTTTTTATCGTTTCAACAGCGCGCATTTTGTTTTCCTCGAATGAAAACGGGTAAAGGTCGAGTAGTAGGGGATAAACTTCCGCTCCGCGCTTCATCATCAGGTACGCGGCTACTGGCGAGTCGATGCCTCCAGAGACTAATGCTATCGCTTTCATTAAAACCAGCACTCACTGCCAGACCACGACGCTCATGTCTGTCGGGCCCCAAAGGAACGGAAC
Source organism: Microcaldota archaeon (assembly GCA_040755655.1). Lineage (GTDB taxonomy): Archaea > Micrarchaeota > Micrarchaeia > Burarchaeales > JBFMAP01 > JBFMAP01. The sequence continues at coordinate 7,546 of JBFMAP010000028.1, read as the reverse complement.
CGAAATCGCGAGCGTCGTGTCAATCTGAACCTGGCTTGAAATTTCCAGGTCAATCGGATTCGTTGAACTTCCGGCAAGACCTGTCGCGCCAGGCGGTATGTAATAGTTCAACTGCGCGAGAAGACGGAGGAGCGCGTCGTCCAGCGCGTTGTTTGCAGGGTCCAGTTGGTCAACGGTAATGGGAGTGGGGTCGAAGCCCGGAAGACCAGCGCCTATCGCGACAGAGACGTTCTTGTCTGCGACGCCGTCGTGGTCGGTGTCTATGTATACTGTAACATTGTGGCCCCCGCGGTTCGGGAACACGCCCGAATACGGGACGAATGCCGAGATGAGCGCGGAGTAGATTGCCCTGTCGTTCGCAGAGCAGCTGGAGCTTTTGTTCGTCGCGTTGATTCCGAGCCCGATCCTCACGTAGTTAGTTTCATTCATGCGCAGGAGGCTCGCCGGAAACTGGATTATGAACGGGTCGCCCATGTCAGTGTAGTTCTTGCGGTAAACGGAGAGGTTGTAGACGTTTCGCCACGAGCCGCCTGTGCCGGAGTTGTTTATGGACAGGTTGTCTGTCCAGTAGTTCGCTGAATAGGATGTGATTTTCACCTCTGTGACGTTGTAGCCAAAGGGAATGAAGAAACTGCCGCTGCATCCTCCGAACGGAGCGGTCTCTGTGTAAACGCGCACCTGCCTGTAGCCTGCGAGCTCAGCTGGCAGTTCGTACTCGAACTCGATGTAGGATTCAGGGTACAGAACCGCGGAGAAATTTCCGGTCACGTTTATCTCCTGCATCACGGTCGCCTCCACGACGATGGTGTCTGCGATTTCGCGGTATATCATCTCGAGTTCAGAGGCGTTCTGGCTCGCGTAGTACGAGCCGTTCCCGCAAATGGAGATATTTCGCAGCACGGAAACGCCGAACGCGCACGTGGCGACAGGGCCGAAGCCGACCGCGTGCAGGGTTATGTTGAACTCCGGCGTCGCGCCGAAATTGTCGTGCGCCCTGCACGCGCTCCAGTTCGCGTTCAGCATTGCAAACGAGACCGGGGTGGTGCAACTGTCATCGTCACCACAACCCACGCTCGAGTAGGAAGAGCCTGCGTATGCGTATGGGAAGTTGAAGTTCTGCGACCAAGCGCTTCCGCTCCACTCGGCTATATCACCATAATCCCCAACAGCGAAGGCTGACGACGCGCTGAGTATGAACACGCTCCTGAGCGCGTCTGTCACAGGGCGCGAGTTGTATGACCAGGATGAGCCATTCCACATATAAATTCTCCCGCCGCTCGCCACGGCAAAGGCAAGGGTTGGGCTGTATACATGAACACCGTATAAGTTATACGAGTACGGATTGCTGACGGACCACGTGCTTCCATCCCAGCGGAGTATCCTTCCGCTTCCACCGACTGCAAAAGCGAAAGTATAGTTGTAGATGGAGACGCCATAGAGCGTGTATGTCGTGGGATTACTTGCCGACCACGTGCTTCCATCCCAGCGGAGTATCCTTCCGCTTGCGCCCACCGCAAAGGCGAAAGTGGAATTGTAGACTGAAATCCCATAAAGATTATATGTTGTTGGAGTGCTACTCGTCCACGTGCTTCCATTCCATCTCAATACCCTTCCTGAATCGCCCACCGCGAAGGCGAAAGTGGAGTTGTAAATTGAAACGCCTCGAAGCCGGCTTGTGACAGGGCTGCTCATCGTGCTCCAGCTCGCGCCGTCCCACTGGACTATCCTTCCTGAATCGCCGACCGCAAAAGCAAATGTTGAGTTGTAAACGGATATGCCTCTCAGCGTGTTCGTGGTCGGGGAGGAGAGGTTGTTCCACGCTCCAGTTTGGTTGCGCATTGCGATGAGCCCGTTCAGCCCAACAGAAAATGAGGATGTGCCGCCGTCGCTAGAAATGCCGTACAGGCTCGCGCACGAGGAGGTGCTCCTCCGATTCGTGACCCCGTCGCTCATCACCACGATTATTTTAATTCGGCTCGAGTTGCTGTCTGAGCGCAGGATGTCGTACGCGCGGTTTATGGAACACGAGACGCAAGTTCCGCCGAGGGGCTGGTAACTGTTTATTTCTGTCTCGAGGAGCGCGAGGTTGTCCGTGAGGTTTACGAAGTCGTTCGCGTTTGTGCTGAACGCCACAAGACCAACCTTATTCCCGGGGTTGCTGAGGACCGTTTGCACGAAGGTCAGGTCTATGCAGCGCGCGACGCTTATCCTCTTGGTGCTCCCGTCGTAGAGAAGCGGGTCGGTGCAGGTTCTATCATATGAAGTGCCGGAGTCGCCGTCCATCCTCCAGCCCATGCTTCCGGAAACGTCCGTGATGAGGACGACGTCCGCGTTGCCCCTTCCTCCTGTCACGTTCGCCTCTACAGTGAGCCTGAGCGGGACGGTCATGTTGCTTATCTCCGAGTAGTTGAGCATCGTGAGGTTCGCGTCATAGAGATAGATTTCCTGCACCGCTTCGGTGCCGTTCTTATCATAAACGGTCTTGTTCCCTATGTTGAGGAGCGTGGTGTAGTTGTTTTTTATTTTCAGGTAGATGGTTATGTTCCTTATCTCGCCAGGCACGAAAAAGGAGTCGTACAGGTTCACGAGCCCGTCGATGCCCGGGAAATAGTAGCGCGTTTTGTTCGTTGTCGCAGGCGCGAAACTGCTCGTGTCATATGTGATTTTTATGTATCCTCCTCCGAAGTACTGCTGCGTTATCAAGCCTGAAGAAAAATTCAACTCGAACTTGTTGTCCGCGCCCGGCGTGAGGTTGCCCAGGCACGATGCATCGGCGATAGTCCAGTTGCTCACCGCGAACGCGTCGCCTGGGACGGTCATGTCACGGCAGTGCGCGCCGTTTATGTACAGGGAAAAATTCGCGGGCGTGTTCAGCTCGATAGAGATGGAGGAGAAATTCGCGTCCGCGGGAATGTCGCGCACGTACGCGCTCACGTTCCCCTCGCCCACGAAACCGCCGAAAAACGCGTACGAGGAGGAGCCGCTTCCGAAAACGGATTCGGTGAACGCGCGCGCAGCATAACCTGTGCTCGGGGCGCTCTTCATGAACCCAGAGGCGATTCTCCTGCTTATGCTGCTCATGTAGACGTTTTCAGCGACCGCGGAATAGTTTGTGGTGTTGTAGAGCGTATCATTCGCGACAATGAACGACCAGTTCCTGCTCGCGACGAACGGGCCCATCACTCCTGAGGCGACCGCGCCTGCGCGGGAAAAGTTTTCAGTTGTGTTTGTCGCCCATAATGTCCCCATCGCGTCCAGGAGGGATTTGTTCTCGTAGAGGTCGTCAAGCACGCCCTGTGAGTACAGGTCGCGGATTGAGGGCTCGCGGCGCAGGTCCCAAACCGTCAGTTTTGCCATTACATCAATAGTGTCCTCTGCCTGTAGATGAAGCAATTCTTGGGCTGTGCTCTGGGAGGACATCTGCACGTTGAGGAAGGTGAGGACGTGTATTATTGTAAACAGAACTAGGAGCGCGAGGATTGCGTCGATTGTGAAGAATATCCCCTTTATATGCGCGCTCACAAAACCACTACCACAAGCGCGTTACTTGCGCTTCATATACCTGCTCGCGAGTACGCCCCCGAGCACGCCGAGTGCTGGGAAAAGGACGATCATTGAGACGAACTTTATCGCCACGTCGCGCTTTGCCAGCCCGAGAAGGAAATGCGCATACTCTGCGCCCAGGTATTGCGACATTGGAAACATCAGGATGTCCTTCAGCATCGTGTTCGCAGTGAACATCACTACGACTCCGATCACCACGCCGAACAGTCCTGTGAGCGCGCCTATTCTCATCGCGTCCCTTTCCCCGACTATGCCGCCCGACGGGCTGTTCAGACTTACCATATAAACAGAAACCACACCACCTATGACCCAGGAGGCGCAGCATAGGTAAAGGGGCGGTATCCCCATCGCGAAACCCATGAGCATCCCGCCCACGAGCGCAGGAAGCATCATCTCGCGCGTTGAAATTTTCAGGACCTGTTTCGGCCCAGAAGGCGCAGGGGGTGCGAGCGCGCTCGGCTTCGGGGCCCATATGGATTTCGCCCCGGCCTCCTGCTCCTGCTTGAATTTAAGCGGCGGGATTATGGGCCCTATTTTTGGTTTTTCCTCCTTTTTTTCCTCCAGCGCTTTTCTATCGACCCAGGGCGGCGCCTCCGGCGCGCGCCTGTGCTCCGGCCTCTCAGGCCTCTCGTGCCTTTCCTCGCGCTCCTCGATCTCCTCCTCTTCTTCTTCCTTCGCCCCGCGCGCAATTTGCGCTTCGCCCTTCTCCTTTTCCTCTGGCAGCGCGTGCTTTTTCGCGTGCGCGCGCGCCTGAATCGCAATCAACTCCTCCTCGAGTTTCTCGACGCACGAGTGGCAGTATTTCCTCCCCTCCACTTCGTTCGCGCACTCCTCGCAGATTCCCTTCTTGCAGCGCGCGCACACCGCGCACGCCGTATGGTCGCCGTGAACGTAACACTTCATCGAGAAACCCCCCCTGTTTTATCAACGTATGGTTTCTACGGTACTTCCTCCATTGTCTTCCTATCGGCCTCTTAAGAATACGATTCGGAAGGGCTATTTATTAACTTTTGCCTGCGGCGCGCGGCGAGAAAGCCAGAAATACATCTCGTTCAGCATCGGCAGGATGTAGAAGGGCATCACGAGCCCCACGAGCGCGCCGGTGATAACGCGGATTTCGTTCGTGCTGTGGCGCAGAAGGAAACCCGGAAGAGCGATTCCCCAGCCTGCGAGGAGCGGCGCGTAGTCCGCGAGAATTTGCGTCCCGCCGTCTATTCCAATTGGAACCACCGCGAGCAGGAGATACCAGAAGTTCGGCGTCTCCGCGTCATCCACGCGCTTGAAAATGGGATAAACGAAAAGCCCGACAAGCATCGCAAAATATATGCCCGCGCACCTCGCGCACACCGCCATCTTGTACCCGAAAACGAACAGCGAGCGCTCTGGAATCTGGTGGCACGTCGGGCTGAAGAACGCATAGAGCGCGCCTGCGGCGTCCCTGTTGCCCGCGCTCATAAGATAGGGCGCGAGCAGGACGAGCCCATCCCAAATTAGCATAATTAGGATGAAAAACAGATATGGCACGTACTTTTCGTACTTTCGCATCTGCGGTTGCATATGCTCACTCGCTCACTCGCACCTGGCTTTTTCCGTCTCGTCGGTCTCCCAGGGATAGACAATCCACGCGCTGCTCGTCCCCACAAAATAGTCAGGCTTGAATTTCGAGCGCGGCTTGTAGTGCAGCGTCGCGACCCGAATCTGTTTCGCGCCCTTCGCGCGCAGGTTTTTCCTCGCGACGAGCAGGCTCTCTCCGGTGTCCGAAACATCATCAACGAGAAGCACGCGCTTTCCCCTCAAACTTACCGAGACCTCCTGGCTCACTATGGGCTTGCGCGCGCGCTTGTCCACGCCAACATAAAATTCCACTCTCATGCTCGTGATGTTCTTGTTGTGCAGATAGTCGGAAAGAAGCCGGGCAGGAATCCACCCCCCGCGCGCTATCCCGACGATTATGTCAGGCTTGAACCCTGACGCGAGGATGAGCGCGCCCAGCTTCCTGCACATCCCCTCCATGTCCTTCCATTCTATTTTCAGAATCTCCATCTCGGCACCGCAGGACAACTCGCCTCGAAAGTTTTTAAATCTACTCGCGCCATATTTATTTGCGGGCTCGTAGCTCAGCTTGGACAGAGCGATGCCCTCCTAACGCATGCGCGGGGGCGAGGCAGAGGTCGCGAGTTCAAAATAAGATATCTTCTCCTGAAAGGAGAAGGATCTTATTATCTCCCCAAAAGAAAATGTTTTCCTAGGGGAAGGGAAATTTTCTGACTATCGTGGGGGGTGGTCAGGAGGACCGTCAAACTGGGAGGGGGGCTCGCCCCCCTGCGGTTCGGAAATCTCGCCGGGCCCGTTTTATTTTTGCGCATTTTTGGTGATTTCTTGGATGAGTTTGACGAGAGAGAGATGATATCGCGCCTCTCAGAGGCGCTCGCGCGCTCGGTTGAAAAAAACGTCGCGGGTGCGCGCGTGGGGGTAATGTTCTCCGGGGGGGTAGACAGCACGCTGCTCGCGCTGCTCGCGAAGAAATTCTGCGCGCCTGTTCTGTTCACGGTTGGCACCGCGGACTCGGAAGATTTGCGATATTCAGAAATTGTCGCGTGCGAGTTGGGTTTGCCTCTCGAGAAAAAAATTCTGAGCGAGAAGGAAGTAATCGATTACGCGAAGGAGGTTGAGAAGATGCTTGGCGATAGAGAACTGATGCATGTTGAGTTGGGAATCCCAATTCTACTCTGTTGCGAGATGGCGCGCTCCAGAAATATACGCGTTCTGCTGAACGGGCAGGGCGCCGAGGAACTCTTCGGGGGCTACGAGAGGCATCTGCAGGCTTTTCTTTCAGGCGAGGACGCCAGCGCCCTAATGAAAGGGGATTTGGAAAAACTGCCTGAAAACGATGTCAAAAGAAGCGCGAGGATAGCGCAGACGGTAGGGGTTGCGCTCCGCTATCCGTTTCTCGAGAAAGAAATTGTTTCGCTTGCGCAGCAAATTCCAGCCCATATGCATTTCTCGCGCCCAAAGGGAAAAAAAGAATTCCTGAGGAAGGTTGCACACGCGCTCGGTGTTCCTGAAACCGCGCGAGAGAGGAGGAAGCGCGCCGCGCAATACGGCTCGGGAGTTCACAGGATACTGCTCCGCGAATCAAAGCGCGGCGCGCGCCGAACGAAAAGGATATGTTAATATAAATTCATTTGGAAATCAAAGAGCGAGAGCATGAAAAGGAAAAGCGAGGCGAGGGAAGCTGGAGTAGCGCAAACGGCTGGTGCGGGAATACCGAAGCCGCTCATGGCGCCGCTGATGATACTGGTATTCATCGCGATACTGCTGCTCGGTTATTTGTTCATCTCAAACATGCTGAACACTTTTGGCAGGGGTGGCGCGCGCGGCACGACATCACAGACGACACAGCCACAGACGGACGGCATGCAGCCGCCGCAACTCGACCTTCTCGCGTGCCTCGCGAAATACGGCGTCCAGAAAAACAGCGTGATTTTTTACTACGCGGACTGGTGCTCCTATTCGCAGGAGATGATTCCGTGGGCGCGGGCGCTCGAGGCAGAGGGGTATGGATTCGAATGGGTCGAGATGAGCGACGCGAACAAGACGATGCTCGCGGACGAGTGCCTCGGGAGCATCATCCAGTTCGCAGAGGGGGTGCCGCAGTTCGCGTGCGCTGCGTCGAATTCGCTGCACATAGGGGAGTTCGACAGTCGGGAGGATATGAGGGATTTCGCCCAGAAATGCAAGAATGCGTAGGTGATTTGAATGGATAGAAAAATTTTCTTAGCAGTTGCAGTGTGCGCGTTGTTGCTTTTCGGCTGCGCGGCTCAGAAGCAGCCGAGCGTGCCAGCGCAAAACCAGACCACCCAGCAGCCCACGCACACAGCGGCGCAGGCGCAGGCCGCGATGGTGAAATACCTGTTCGTGTACTACGGGCTGTATGACGCCGCGGTTGAGACGCCAGCCTACTCGGATGGGGTGTGGAGCG
>JBFMAP010000027.1:0-9002 GCA_040755655.1 Microcaldota archaeon | reverse complement strand
TTGGTTAGATGAGCGTTCCGCGAAAAGTGGTAGTTGACAGTAATTTCCTCGTGTCGTGCCTACAATTCAAGATAGACATCGCGCGCGAGCTCGAGAGGCTGCTGGACGAGCGGTACGAGTTGGTTGTTTCCTCGCGAATCGTGGATGAGTTGGGGATGCTCGCTGAAGGAAGAACGCGAAGCGCTGGGTTCGCAAGGCTCGCGCTGAGGTTCATTCGCGAGAGGAACGTGCGCGTGGAGAAAAGCGATGAGCACGTGGATGAGTGGATATTGAATTACGCGCGAGAGAATTTCGCGCTCGCGTGCACGAACGACATCGCGCTGCGCTGGAGGCTGAGGAAGGCGCGCGTGAGGACGATAATCATGAAGGGGAAAACCCACCTGGATTTTTATTAAGGTTTATTAAATTAACCTCACATATATCCGCTATTAAATCGCGTTATTCGAGTGTGGTGAAACGATGTACAAGGTTGTAACCGTCAGGGACACTGTCAGGATTCCGCCGAAACTTTTCGCGATGGAGATAACGCAGGCTGTCACACAGATTCTGCGCGAGAAGTACGAGCGCAAGGTTGAGAAGGATTTGGGCATCATATTGTGCATATGGAACGTGCGCGATGTAGATGAGGGAAGGGTGATAATGGGCGACGGTGCCTCTTTTCACGATGTAACTTTTGATATTCTTACTTATGCGCCTGCGGTGAACGAGGTTTTCGAGGGCGAGGTCACGGAGATTGTGGAGTTCGGCGCGTTCGTCCGCATGGGACCGCTAGAGGGGCTCGTGCACCTCTCGCAAATAACGAACGATTTCCTCTCTTATGACAAGAAGATACCCGCGTTCGTCGGCAGGGCTAGCAAGAAGGTTCTGAAAAAGGGCGACACTGTTCTCGCGAAAATATCCACTGTGAGCATGAAGGGCAGCATACCCGAGACGAAAGTGGGGCTCACGATGAGGCCTGAGGGGCTCGGGAAGCCAGAGTGGAACATCGTTGCAGAGGAGAGGAAGGAGAAGCCGAAAAAGGAGAAAGAAAAGGAAAAGAAGGAATGATTTTATGGGGGAAAAGGCGTGCAAGAACTGCAGGTACGTGGTGAGCGGGGTTGACACGTGCCCGAACTGCGGGGGGACGGAGTTCACTGAAAGGTGGACGAGTTACGTTGTCGTTTTCGATGTTGCGAAGTCCGAACTCGCGAAGAAGATAGGCGCGAAACTTCCTGGGAAATACGCCGTGAGAATAAAGGGATAGCGATTCCTGCTTCTAATTGTTTGGTGGTTTTTTGCTGAAACTCGTTTGCGGGGAGCCTGCACTCATTCACAACAAAACTCTTGTTGTCGCAGATCTTCATCTTGGAATTGAGAACGAGTTTGCAGCGCGCGGCATAAGGATAGGCTCGCTCACGGATTCCACGAAAGAAGGGATAATCTCCCTCGCGCGCGCCTTCCGCGCAAGGAGGATTCTTCTCCTCGGCGACGTGAAACATAATGTTCCGAACATCTCCTGGCAGGAGTACACCGAACTTCCGGGCTTCTTCGCCGCGCTCCAGCGCATCGCGGAGGTTGAGGTCGTCCCAGGCAACCACGACGGGGGTTTGGAGCGCAGCACGAACGCGCGCATCCATCCCTCCTCTGGCTTCATCGAGGGGAACGTGGCGTTCGCGCACGGGCACGCCTGGCCGAGCGAGGAGGCGATGCGCGCGGATTATCTTGTGCTCGCGCACTCGCATCCTGCAATCGAATTAATTGATAAGATGGGCTACAGGAGCATAGAGAAAGTGTGGGTTGTTGGCGGAATTGGAAAAACTGCGCGCGAAAGATACCCGAACGCGAATTTGAAAATGAAAGTAATTATTATGCCTGCGTTCAACGAGTTGGTCGGCGGCGCGGTGCTGAACAGGGCGAGGGGGGCGCGCGAGGGCCTGCTCGGCCCGCTTCTCAAGAATGAGATATTTAAATTAGATGATGCACAAGTATTCCTGCTCAGCGGGGTGCCGCTCGGGAAGATTCGCGATCTAAGGAAAAATTTGTAAATTTAAAATTGGTAGGTGATTTTGTGGGTAGCAGGGGAAAAGGCCAGATAGTCAACTGCGAGTCGTGCGGAAGGCGCGTTCCCAGGGAGAAAGCGGTCGCGTATTCGCGCTCAATCGTGTACAGCACTGACCTCAAGACAGCGGACGACGTGAAGTATTTCGAGAGGAGGAAGGCGTACTACTGCCCGAGCTGCGGCAAAAGTTTGGGGATTTACGAGAAGAAGCGCAGGCAGGCGATGCGCAAATACAACCGCTAGAGTCTATTTCAAATGAAATGAGGCACGGTGATAGTTTGGTTGGCAAAAAGGTTGGTTTGCCTTACATCGGTAAACCGGTCTGTTTCGGCGCACCGAAAAGCTTTGAGAACAAGAAAAAACGAATAGGTAAGATAATCGATTATGTCGAAGTTAAGGAAGAGCCAAGCGTGATGGGATGGGGAAGATACTGTGACACAATCGAACTTATAAGGTGGGACGACGACGGAAGCGAACAACTACGTTTTGGTTATTATAGGAAAAAGGAGGGCGAGGACGATTCAAAGTATAGATTCGCAGGTCAAACAACACTCACCGCGGAAAGAGAGTATGTTATTAGACTTATTAAAGACGCACTGGAAAAAGGATTTATCAAGTATTCGGATTTGAAGCCAGAGAGAGATTAGAAATCTAAATCAGCCCGTATTCTTTTTTCCACCGGCGCGCGCTGTCTGTCTTCTATCGGGTGTCCTAATTATCGGTATTTGCAATACCGAAAAATATATAAACATCGGTATTCAGAATACTGATATGGAAATCGATATCGAGAAGCTTGCCGAGCAGAATCCCTGGTGGAAGGAGAAAGAGGCAATTGAAAGAGATTATGATATCGAAAAATGGAGCGCGAGGCGTTACAAGTGGGTCCCGAGGTTTATTGACGAGATAGGTTTGGAGCCGTTTGCCCTCCACATACTACTTGGCCCGCGCCAAACAGGGAAGACAACTGCCGTGAAACTGCTCATAAGAAAGCTTCTCAAAGAAAACGATGCTCGGGGTGTGTTCTACTTCAACTGTGAGGAACTCGGAAGCTTTGAGGAGCTTATCGAAGTGATTGGAGCATATCTCTACTATCGCGAAAGCTGCGGTCTGACGAAATCGCTTATAATACTTGATGAGGTTACCTCGCCGAAAGAGTGGTACAGGGGGATAAAATCGCTCATTGACAAAGGCAGACTGAAAAACGACGTGGTGCTTTTGACGGGCTCCAGCAGCATCGCAGTTAAGCGCGAGGTCGAACTTTTTCCGGGTAGGCGTGGGAAAGGAAGGGATTTTGTTTTGCTCCCGCTTTCTTTCAGAGGGTTCCTTGGCGTAGTCAACCCAAAACTGTGCGAAAAGATAAAGCCGATCTCAACCATTGGCGAGCTGGAGAAAAAAACCGCTGCTGCAATGCCGTATCTTGGCGAGTTGAACAAGGAGCTTTCGAAATTTATGAAATATGGCGGCTTCCCGTTAAGCGTTGAGGCGGTCGGTGGGGATAACGAGGAGGCAAAAAGAACCTGTCTCAGCTGGATAAAAACTGCGGTGCTCAAGGCAGAGCGAAGCGATCTCATCGCACGGCAGGTTTTGAGCGCGATGATTGAAAAGATGCCGAGCCCGATGAGCTGGGAAGGCGTATCAAAAGAGATTGAGATAAAATCGCCAAAAACGGTTGCCGCCTATGCAGACCTCCTGAAATCAATGTTCTCGCTTATCGTGCTCTACAACGTAGACGTAAGCGGCAAGAGGATAAGGTTTGGCAAAAACAAAAAAGTCCATATCGCAGATCCACTGTTGCTTGAGGTTTTTGAGGGTTGGTGCCTCACGAGTGCAAAAAATAGGGAGAATTTGCTAGCGGAAACGCTCGTCGTGTCTCATCTCTCGAGAATGTTTCCTGAGCGGATATTTTTCTGGAAGAATGGATTTGAGATTGACGCGGTTGTCCTTGACAAGGGCTCTTTGCTGGGCTTTGAGGTCAAATGGTCTGAAAATCCGGAAGCGAAGAGGAGTTTGCCGCAACTCAAAAGCTTTGTTTTGATTACAAAACGCGATTTCTCTCCAAAGCCGTTGGCCGTTCCGCTTGCAGTCTTCCTGAGCCTACTGGATGCATGAGCTAAATCAACCCGTATTCTTTTTTCCACCAGCGTGCGCTGTCCGTATTCTCGATGGCGCGCGCCATTTCTTTCGCGCTCCTCGTTTTTATTTTCTTCCGCGCGGTGGTGATGAACTCGCGCGCGTATTTGTTTCCCTCATCTAGATATTCTTTTGCCTGAATGAGAAGCTCGAGAGCGTCTGCATCGCGCGCAACAACTGCTTCTTTACTCCCGCCATCCAACTCACGCAGCAACTCGTTCAACTCGCGCTCGCAGAACAAGCCCTTAACCACGTCGCGCGCTGCGCGTTTGTCGTCTTTTTTTATGTATTTTGAGTTAAGGGGCGTGAGGTCGGAGGTGCGTATTTCCGCGAGGTCGTGGAGCAGGCACAACTTAATTACCTTGTTTTCGTCCGCGCGCTCCTTTTTCGCGAGAAGAAGGCCTATGAGCACGGTGCGGAAGACGTGGCCCGCGATGCTCTCCGGATGCGCGATGCCGATGGAAAGCCAGCCAGAGCGCAGGAGTCTCTTGAGCGCGCCCAACTGGAAGAGGAAATCAGCAGTGCCAGCGCTTTGCGAGCGTTTCATTTGGGAACCCCTGCGTCCTTTGGCTCGAGTTCTGCACGTGCAGCCTCGCCGCTCAGGCAGTTCTCAATCAGTTTCCTCACCTTTTCAGGCGAGTAGGCGATGCGTATGAGGCGCGTGTGCCCGCGCTGCCCTTTTCCTGATTCTATCATCGTAATCAGGCCGAGCATCTCGAGTTCATTGAGATACTCGCGGAACCAGCGCGCGCTCCTCGCCTCCTTCTTGAACCTGCGGGAGACGCGCTCGTATTCCTCGTAAACCTCTCCTGAAAGAAGGAAATTTTCGCTGGTGTCCCCGAGTTTCGAGTATTTCCCGCCCTCGAGGGAGAGCGTGGCGATGGCGCACAACACGAGCTGCTGGTGCTCCGGAAGAGTTGAGATGGCGTCAACAGAGATGTCCTCCTCTACACTTTTGCGCGCGTTTTCAACGTGCTTGTCGGTCACTTTGGGCTCGCCGTGTTCGTCAGCGAGTTCGCCTGCGCGCAAAAGGAGTTTGAGCGCGTATCTTGCATCTCCTGTTTCCTGCGCCGCTATTGCGGCTGAGAGGTTGATTGCAGAGCGCTCGACCACGCCTGGCTTAAACCCCAATTCCACGCGCTGCGCGAGAATCGCCTGAAGCTGGCGCGAGTTGTAGGGTGAAAACACAAGTTCGGTTTCGTAGAGCGCGCTCCTGCTCCTTGGGTCCAGTTTATCCTTGAATGAAATTTTATTGGAGATTCCGAGCATCGAGACGCTTCCCTTCTTCAAATCGTCGTTTGAGCGCGTGAGAGTGTAAATCAAATCGTCGAGGTCCTTCACCATGTCGATTTCGTCGAGGACGAGGATGAGGCTTTTTCCGTCGGATTCTACCCAGTCGAGGAGTTTCTCGTAGAGGTAGGAGACGCCGTAGCCAGAGGCAGCGGATTCGGGGATGAAATCCTTAACCGCCTTGAAGAAGATTCTGTAGCGCGAGTTGTAAACGCGGCAATTTGTATAACTGATGCGCGAGGGCGATTTCATATCGCTGAACTTTTCCATGACGTACTTCACGCAGCTGGTCTTTCCTGTGCCGGTCTTCCCGTAAACGAAAAGGTTGCGGGGCTTCTGCCCTTTCAGCGCCGGCGAGAGCACCTTCATTATCGCCTCTATCTCGCGGTCGCGGTGTGGCAGAGTGTCGGGTATGTAGTGGGGCGAAAGCACGTCGCGGTTCTTGAAGAGCGTCGCGCGAGATAGAATATCGTGGAACGAGCTTGACAACCGACCACCCCAGAATGAAAAAGGCAATGGAAAGATTTGTTCGAAAGGTTTAATAAGGCTTTTGATTAATTTATTCACGTGGGGTGAGAGGATGGGAATACTCCAAAACTTATCAAGGGCGTTGGGTCTGAGCAGGGACATGGACATACAGGAATACATGGACACAGTGGAGCTTGAGAGCGTGGATGTGCTGCACCCGTCAGCGGACTTCTACGTGAAGCCCGTCGCACTCGAGAGCGAGGCTGACGCGAAGGTGATTGAGGAGGAGCTCAAGCACGGCAACATAATCCTTCTCAACGTGTCGCCCATGTCGCGCAACATGGCGAAACTGAAGCAGATCGTGAGCGCGCTCAAGGGCTTTGTGGTGAAGATAAACGGGGACATCGCGCGCATCGACAACGAGAAGATACTCCTGACGCCGTCGAAAGTGAAAATAGTGAAGTCAAGGCCGAAGGGCGCGTAAGAAATCATTTATTTCAATTTTCTATTTCTTTGTTTTATTTCTGATTAGTTTATCAGCCGCTCTCATGAGAACGCAGATTATCGATGAAGCCTCTATGTCAGAGATGAGCGCGCGGCCCACGACGCGCTTGAACGCGAGCTTCACCTTATGCGCGTTGCGGAGGTGGGGCGCGAACACGTCGGTTATCCCGTTGAATGTTTTCAGGAGCATTTCCTTCTCTCGCGCGCTCGCGCGCCTGAGCATTTTAATTTTTTGTTTTTTCGAGTTCGAGGAAAAAAGTTCATACAAAATTATCGCGAGCGCGTGCGAGATATTGAGCACTGGATAGCGCTCGCTTGCGGGAATTGTGATTAGGAAGTCGCACGCACCAATTTCCTTCTTATTCAAGCCCGTTCCTTCTCTACCAAAAACGAGCGCGAATTTTGCGTTTGATCTGCGCGCGCGCGCGGCGAACTCTTTCGGGGAGATTGGGTTGCGCAAGGTTGTCCTGCCGCGCCTTAGTATGCCGGTCGTGCCCACGATGAAATCACAGCCTTTCACCGCATCGCGGAAATTTTTCGCTATCCTCGCGCTTCTTAAAATGTCGTGCGCGTGCTTCGAGTACATCATCGCGTCGAAGTCGATTTTCGTTTTTGGGTGTACGAGCACCAACTCGTCAAAGCCGAAATTCTTCATTACGCGCGCGCAGTAGCCGATGTTTATCTCGTACTCGGGCTCGACCAGAACCACGCGGAAAGAGGGCATCATAATCACCATCCAGGAACGCGCATTGCCTCGATTACGGACAGAGTCTCGAATCCGACGTTCATCTCCTCGAGAATTCTCGCGCGGAAGTTTTTTTGCGCGAGCAGGCGGATTGTTTTTTCCGTGTCCGCGAGCGAACTGTGGAGGAGAAATAGTTTTCCCTCGCGCGCGAGGCTGGGCGGGAATGAATCGAGGAAGCGGTCTATCACCCTCCTGCCGTCCTCTCCGCCGTTCCAAGCGAGGTCAAGAGGGGCGCACGTGAGTTCATCGCGCGAGGTCGGGAGGTATGGGGGGTTGAAAATTATAGTGTCGAAAGTCCCGGAAATTTTCTCGAACAAATCGGAGACGAGGAAATCGCAGCGCGCGCCGTTGCTGTTCGCGTTTTGCTCTGCGTTTTCGACTGCGCGCGCGCTTATGTCCGCTCCGGTGATGTCTGTCGCGCTTCCGCTTTTTGCCGCGGCGAGCGCCTGAATCCCGCAACCGGTCCCCATGTCCAAAATTCTTCCGCGCGCGCGAGAGGAATATTT
The DNA here is from genome assembly GCA_040755655.1 of Microcaldota archaeon. Taxonomy (GTDB): domain Archaea; phylum Micrarchaeota; class Micrarchaeia; order Burarchaeales; family JBFMAP01; genus JBFMAP01. The sequence goes on along the minus strand of JBFMAP010000027.1, from coordinate 1,321 downwards.
CGCGAGGAGGAGGGAGTCCTCTGCTGGCTCGTAAACGTCAGGAAAAACAGAGAGGCGTATTCCGTTGAGGAAGGGGCTCATTTCATCCCCAATCTTTCAATTACATTTAACCCCGCGCCGCGCCTAAGGATTGCAGGCTTCGGGCCAGTGAAGTCTATCACAGTGGACTCGAGAGCGTACCTGCACGGCCCGCCGTCGACAACGACCTTCGCGGCGTCCTGGAGTTTTTTCGGGATATCTTCCACGGAGACTGGGCTCGGCTCGCCTGAGAAGTTCGCGCTCGTCGTTGTGATCGGGAGGTTCAGCCTTTTCACGAGACTGAGGATGAAGAACTGCTCTGGCACGCGCACGCCTATGTTCGGGTGTGGTGTGAGCTGCTCCGGAAAGGGGTATTTTTTCGGGAGTACCGCTGTGAACGGGCCTGGAAAAATATCCTCGAGAATCCTCATCGTCTCCTTGCTCGCATAACAGTACCTCTGCAGCATTATCTTGTCGCACACTACGATGGAGAGGGGTTTCTTGCTGCGCTTCTTCGCGAGAAATACTTTCTTCACCGCCTTCTCGCTGAGCGCGTTCGCGCCTATCCCGTAAACCGTGTCCGTGGGGTATATGATGAGCTCGTCCCTGCGTATCGCGTCCATCGCGAGCCCGAGCGCCTTTTCAAAATCGTCGAGTGAAACCAGCATTTAAAACGACCAACCGAATACTACGCGCGCGCATTTAATAAATATTTGTCCGGCGCGTCGCGCGATTATTCATACGCCTCGTCGTGGTGCTTCAGCGCGAGCAGTCTCACTGTCTGCGGCTTGAGGATCTCGAAAAGCAGGACGAACGAGGCTTTCACGTGCGCACGCCTGACGCCGGACATCGGCGCTTGGAGAGGCTTGAAGTGGAGCGGGTTTTCCTTTATCTGCGCTATCTTCTTGTCGACGGCATTTTTGAACGCACGGTCCTTCCTGCATTTTTTAGAATAATCCCTTTCAAACTCGGGCGAAATTTCCAAAGAATACGCCAAACGCTCACCCGAGCTCTTCAAGAGACGATATTTTTTTGAAACTGCCTTTCCTTGTTTTTTCGAGCGTTGAGACAAACTCTCTCTTCAACCTCTTCTCGTCTACGGGGTGCCAGTCGTGCTCCTCCATCCATCTCAAGTCCTCATCGCTGAACTCGTTCTTGTCAAGGTATTTCTCGAGGATGTCCAACTTTCGCATCCTCTCCGCTTTTTCTATAAGCGCTTCCCTTGCCACGTGCGTCCACTTTATCTCTGGGTGGCGTTTGATTTCCTCCTCGACTTCCGGGGGTAGCCCCAAGGTCATGTTTC
>JBFMAP010000026.1:0-9106 GCA_040755655.1 Microcaldota archaeon | reverse complement strand
GAAGCGAGGCTCGCGCTCAGCGGTTTTTGTCGCGTGCCAGCATGGTAACGAAAGCAAGGCGGCGCTAGCGCTTGCCTCGATAGTTCGCGGGCTCAGTAAAGTCTATCGCGGATATTCGCTTCATTTTATTCCAGTTGCAAACCCGGACGGCCTTGCGACCGGCTTTAGGCTTAACGCATGCCTTCATGATCTCAACAGAAACTGGCGGCGTGAAAAAAATGAATTGGAGAACAAACACATTATCGCTTATCTCGATTCGCTGCGCCCTTCATTCGTATTTGATATCCACTGCTTTGCGGATGAAAGCGATAGGGACAGGGGAGAATTCTGCATCATACCCGCCGGATTGAAAAAATCTTGGCTCGAGCTGGAGAAAAGAGGTTTTCCGTGCATCATCGATAGAACCCGTGGCGGAAGACTTGCCAACTTCGCGCGCTCTGAATATGGCGCAGTTGCACTCACAGTTGAAGGAAACCCTTTCAAAGGGAGAGAAAGGATGGCGCATGGATTTCTCGCGCGCATAACGGCGGTATTTGAAGCCTCGCAATCTACGAAATGACTCATTTTTTCTCGTAGAAGAATATCTGTTTTACCCCGAACCTGCTCCCTGACAAAAGTTTCAGCAGCCACGCGATCCGCCGCTCCCTCACGTTCGGCTCAAGCAGCGGGTATGTCTCGCAGCGCAGCACGCGCAGGCCTGCCGCTGCCATTTTTTCGCGTATGCCTGTGCCTGACTCCCAGTGCGACCATTCGCTCTCAGAGCCGTGCTCGTCGAAAAAAACTTTCAGGAACGTGCGCGGGTGGAGGAAAACGTTCCAAGAGAATTTGTTCGGCGTGGTGAGTGCTCCGCACCCACGCGGCTTTAGCACGCGGTGGATTTCAGCGAAGAAGCCCCGCCTTTTCTCAAGCGGAAGATGCTCGTAAACGTCGAACGAAACCACGAAATCAACGCTGCCCGAGTTTATGGGCATCCGGGTTATATCTGCGTTGATTATTTTCACGTTTTTGAGGTTGGCGGTATTTTCCCTGGCTCTGGTGCACATCCCCTTGGAGAAATCCACCCCTATGAATTTCGCGCCGGGAAGTTTTTTCGCAGCCCATTTTATGAAGTGCCCCTCCCCGCATCCGGCGTCGAGAACGACGCGCGGCTTCGCGCGGGAGAGGAATGAAAAAATTTTCCGCTCTATCTCGAGCGCCGGGGGGTAATTCTTGCGGATTTTTTCGTAATACTTCTCCTCTGCGTGCCTGTCGAATTCGCTGGTGCCGCGGGCGCGGTTGGCATTGGATTTGTCACTGCGCATCAGAACCCTCCCTCACCCATCTGTATTTTTCGCTCATCGCCTGCTGCGAGACCTGCCTGTGCCGCATCACGCGCAGGCGCTTCTGGTAGTCGCCCACGTACCTCGCGATGCGGTATATGCGCCAGTCGCTGTGCATGAGGTGGCGTAGCAGCGCGTAAATACCCTCGTAGAGGCTGCCCGTGACCCTGAATACGCTCCACGCGTGTTTTACTCCAATCCATTTCATTTTCCATATCCGCTTTCTCCTGTGCCACGCGCGGTCGAGTTCGTTTCTGAGGCTGATGAGCTCGTCTTTTGTCAGGTATTTCAGCTTCACGAGACCTGGCGTGTACCTGTCAGGGTCGTCCGTGGATTTGTATTTGAGATAGCCCTTTTCGCTGTAGTCCTCGAAAAGCCGCGAGCCTGGCGTGGGGGTGAGGTAGTGTATGTCCGCGATGTCCGGGTTTATGTCCTCGACGAGTTTGATGGTGTCCATCACGCTCTCGCGCGTCTCGTCGTGGCATCCTATTATGAGCGCGGACTCGGTGAGCAGCCCGACCTCGTCGCATATCTTGAACGCCTTTCGGACCTGCTCTGGCGTTATGCCCTTTAAGTAGACCTCGTTGAGCACGTGCGGGTTCCCGCTCTCCACGCCGAACGCGAGAAATATGCACCCGCTTCTTTTCAGCAACTGCGCGAGCTCCTTCGTCAATACGTTCACTCTCGTCTGCCCGAGCCAGACCATCCTCTTGTGCAGGCCGCGCCTGATGAGTTCCTCGCAGAATTCAGTGACCCAGGCCTTGTTCGCGGTGAAAGTGTCGTCCGCGAAATATATGCTCTTCGCATTGTATTTGTCCACAAGATGCTCCATTTCGTCCACGAGCATCTTCGGGCTCCTGTACCTCACGCGCGGGCCGAATATCTTCCTGAGCATTGGCTGGCAGAAGGAGCAGTTCCCGAAGCAGCCCCTGCTTCCTATGACGTACGTGTGGGGCATTATGTACGGGAACGGGGTCGGGAATTTCAGGTATTTGGGATATGTCGGCAGAAGGTCTCTGTCCGGTATCCCCAACTCGTCCAGGTTCTCGATGTATGGCCGCGGCTCCGTCGTCTTCAGTTTCCCGTTATCGCGGTAGATGATGCCCTTCACGTCCGCGAGGTCCTTCCCTGCCTCGAGCGCGCGCACGAGTTCGAGCATCGTCTTCTCGCCTTCGCCGACCACGATGATGTCGATGTTCTTGTCGTGCGTCATGTCCAGCGGCATCGCGCACGCGTGCGGGCCGCCTGCCACGACCACGATGTTGGGATTGAACTCCTTTGCCATCTTCGCTGCCTTGTGCGCGAAGTTCGCGATGAGCGTGAGCACGGTGATGCCCACGATGTCTGGCTTGTATTCCTCAAGATGGTCCTTCCAGTCCTCGAACGATTTCGAGAATTGGAGGTCCATGAGCCTTACGTCGACCCCGTTTTTCTTCAGGTACGTGCCGATGAACACGATGCCCAGGGGGTTCGTGAGCGAGGGCGAGTCGAGCGCGGGAAACAGGAGCGAGACTTTCATTTTTCTTTTGGTCTTTTGGATTTTCCCGCTCGTTTTCTTTTTCATGCTCATCATCTAAGCCTCCCTTCGAAGTCATATAAATTTTTCGTACGTTCAACCGCGCGCGATTCCAACTCGGCGCAAGAGAAATGAGGGCGAGAGCACGTTACCGAGCACGCGCACGTTGATTCTCCGCACGTACGGCAATAATCTCGGCGAGCCCTCTCGCATGCCCACTTCTTTGATTTTGGTCACACTGGCAAACCGCGCGTCTTTTTTTCTGTGGCTTATGAACGCAAGCAGGTTGCCCATAATATCGCGCATGTTTTTATCGGTCATGCTCGCGGAGTGGAGCGCGATGTGGAATACGGGCATCCCCTGCGAGAGGTAGTCCTCGAACGCGGCGATGAGCATGGGCGCGCCGTAACCGCGCGCGGATTCAGGGCTGACCGTTGAGCCGGTGATTAGTTCGGAAACTGGCACGTAAAGGAGTTTTGAGTCTCCGCGTAACTGGTAATCCGCGCGCGAGGGATGGTAGGGCGAGCACATCTTCGGGAGCTTGCCCCAGTTACAGGTGTGCGAACGCTGTCCTGGGAACGGCGAGCAGTCGTGCGTGAAGCCAAGCGAGTCGAGAACAGCGGGTGTTGAGTTGCTCTCGCTCCACTTACCTGCAATAAAAGCGCGCGGTCTTATTCCGAACGTGTCGCGTATCAGATTCCTGCCGAAGCTTATCATCTTGTACTGCTCCTCTTTTGAGTAATCCATGAGCGCTGCCGAGCGCCCGTCGGATATTTTATTCTTGAGAAGAATTTTGTCCTCTGGGTGGATGTGGAGGCCGAGTTCGTGCCCGCGTTTGAGTGCTAGTCGTATCTCTTTCTTAGTGGCGCCGATAATTTCTGGTTCAAGGAAAAAACATATTCTTGCACCGTGCGCGCCCGCGATTGGGAGCAGGCTGCGGATTCCCCCTCTCGCGCCCTCCTCGGTCGTCCTGTCGAAGACCACCCGCCCGTCCCTCACGAAACCGAACTCGGTATGCACCGCGATTACCACTTCCATAACCATAAACCAACCCTCTCGCCCATCAAAGCGCGCGCGGTTTTTCCTTTTCCATAAATGTTTTAAGCCACAGCTCGAGCATCAGGAGGTGCCAAACCTTTCTCGCATGCCGTTTGTCGCTGAGATGCATTTTCTCCGGGATAAATTTCTCGAATCCTTTCACGTATCGCCCCAGTCTCGCGTGTTTGTCCGATAATGTCTGAAGCGCGTATTCGCCCAGCTCGCCGCTGAACCACGTCAGGAGCGGGACGTCGAAACCGTGCTTCTTTCTCTGCAGGATTTGCCTCGGCACGAGTTCGCTGAGCGCCTTCCGCAGGATATATTTTCCCGTGAGACCGCGCATCTTGAGGTGCGTCGGCAACTCTCCGGCGAGGGCGACCATCTCCTTGTCAAGGAACGGCACGCGCGCCTCGAGCGAGCGCGCCATCGTGGTTCTGTCGACCTTTGAAAGCAGTTGATTTGGAAGCACCTCGACAATGCCCCAGAGAAGCGCCTGGTTCAGGAGGTCCGCGCGGGTCTCGAAATACGGGGACAGGAAACGCTTGAACGCGTTCGCACCGCGCGTTGCGGGAAGCATCGCCGCCATCTCGCGCTCATTGAAAATGCTCACGACTTTTTTGAAGAAATTTATCCTGAACGATTTGGGGACGAACCAGAGCGCGCCTGACATGAGCTTGTATCTGTTGTACCCTGCGAATAATTCGTCCCCGCCCTCGCCGGTGAGAACCACTTTCACGTGATTTCTTGCAAGTTCTGAAACAAAATATGTTGGAACGGCCGCGGCGTCGCCTGTGAGGTCGTCGAAGTGCCACGCGAGCCGCGGGACAAGTTTCACAACGCGGTCCATATCGACCATGAGTTCGCGGTGGTCTGTGCCGAAATGCTCCGAGACGGCGCGCGCGTATTCGACCTCGTCGTCGCTCTCGCCGAATCCCACTGTGAATGTTTTCACCGGCTTTTTCACGAACCTGCTCATAAGCCCCCCGACCGCGCTGCTGTCCACGCCCCCGGAAAGGAACGCGCCCAGCGGCACGTCGCTCATCAGCTCAATCTCAACCGACTCGGAGAGCAGGTTTTTTATCCTCGCCGCGAACTCCGCCTCGCCGCCTGCGCGCGGCTCCATCACAGGCTCCCAGTATCTCGAAACCAGCGCGCTCCCTTTCCCCCACGCGAGAAGGTGGCCGGGAAGGATTTTTTTTATTCCCTCGAAAAGCGTTTCCTCGCCGAAAACGCTGCCGAAAGCGAGGAAGCACTCCAGAGCGCGCTGGTTTAATTTTCGTTTTATTTCGGCATTCTGCAGCATGCACTTTATCTCCGAGCCGAAGAAAAGTTTTCCCGCGAGGGGCGCGTAGTAGAGCGGCTTCACACCGAGCTCGTCCCGCGCGAGAAGGAGTTTTTTCCTGCGCGAGTCCCAGAGCGCGAAAGCCCAAATCCCGCGCAGCCTCCTAACGAACCCCTCGCCCCACTCCTCGTACGCGTGCACGAGCACCTCTGTGTCGCTCGCTGTGTGGAATTTGTGCTTTTTCTTTTCCAGCTCGCACCTGAGATTTTTGTAGTTGTATATCTCGCCGTTGTAGACGACCCAGACGTCCCCGTCCTCGCTGTGGATGGGCTGCTTGCCTGTCTTCAAATCAATGATGGAGAGGCGGCGGTTGCCGAGCCCCACTCCATTGTCGATATAAACGCCCCAGTCGTCGGGTCCCCTGTAGGAAATGACGTCTAGCATTTTTTTGAGCAGTTTTTTGTCCTCGAGACCGGCGAAGCCGGCGATGCCGCACATTCTTATCACTTCTTTTCCAGCAATGCCCTCATTCCCAGCCCTGTTCCGGGCGTGCTAACCTCGTTTCTGGCAAAAATCAGGCAGTATAAAGTTTCCAGCGGTGCCAGCGCAGGACCGATTATTTCCCAGAACCATCTGTCGCTCATTTTCAACCCAAACTCGTAGTATTTGATATTCACCCAGTTTTTAATGGCGTATTCGAACCTCAACACCTTGAAGTTTGTCTTTTTTGCCGCCTTGGTTATCTCCTCCTCGTCAAACCCAAACCTCACGTGCCCGACGTTTTTCAACCACCGCAGATATTTTTTCTTTGTCTCGTCGTCGTATGATTCGTACTCCCTTTCCTGCATCGGCTTGTATGGCGTTGTGAAATATGCTTTGCCGCCTTTCTTTAAAACCCTGCTGATCTCTTTAAAAACTCGCCCGTAATTCTTTACGTGTTCTATAACCTCGGAGCAGAAGACAAAATCAAAAAAATTATCAGAAAACGGGATTCTGCGCGCATCGCCGGTTTTGTAGACTATGTTCGGTTTTTGATTGCCGCGCAGGGGTTCTCCGGCCCGGCGCAATGAATCCGGGTCTATGTCGATTCCATAAACAAGTTTGGCATCCTTTGCTAGAGTGTATGTCATCTCTCCGTGCCCGCATCCGCAGTCCAGAACCACTTTGTTTTTATATAAAGGAACGAGGTGCTTGAGATTCTGATAGTTCCTGTATCTTTCAAGTGGAAGGAAGAACACCGCGTCGTATGCCCGTTTGAACTTCTTCAGCATGCGGTATGACGCGCTATCTTTTTTCATCATTTTTCGTCATCTCCGCGTATATTTTTAAAAACGCGCCCACTCTGTGTTCGACGCTCATGTTTTTTGCGATGAATTCCCGCGCCCTCTTCCCGAACAGTTTCGATTTTTTTTCGTTGCCGAGAAGCTCGCAGACCGCGCCCGAGAGCTGCGCCGGGTTTTCAGGCTCGACCAGAATCCCCGTATCTTTCTGCACGAGTTCGGGGTTCCCGCCGACGCGCGTGGCGACCACCGGAAGCCCGCAGGCCATCGCCTCCATCACCGAACGGCTCATCCCCTCCGCAAGCGAGGGAAGCACGAACACGTCGCACGCCGAATAAACGTGAGGCATAAGCTCGTATCTGGCGTACGGCAGAACTCTGATGCTCTTCGCAAATTTTGGATTTTTCTCAATCCAGTTCTTCACTATGTGCTCGTCGAACCCGCCGCCGACAAGGAGGATTCGCGAGCCGGGGTTTCTGCGGAAAATTTCCTCTGAGGCGTCGAGAAGGAAGGGCAGCCCCTTCTCCCTGACGAACCTGCCGGTGTAAAGGATGATTTTGCCGCCGGTTTCCAGATTGAGTTTTTCCCTTGCTTTTTTCTTATCCAGCGGTTTGAAGATTGAGACGTCCACTGCGTTCGGTATGTACGCGAGCTTCCCACTTTTCACCTTATAGATTCGAGCCATCTCCTCAATGAGCGCGCGCGAGTCGCACGTCACCCTGTCCGCAAGATGGACGCAGAGGCCCTCAATGAGCCTCCCGAGCAGGCGCGTGAGCGGGTTCATCCTCACGCCTGCCCATGGCCCGTGCATCGTGAGCAGCTGGGGCGTGCGGAATAATTTTGATATTATTGTTGCTGTGAGCGCAGCAGGGGGGTTGTGCGAGTGGAGCACATCGAACCTCTCCCTGCTGAAAACGAGGAACGCGGTCGGAAGCGCGAAGATGGAATGGGTGATTTTGCTCTCCCTGAATCCGAGATAGGCGAATCCCGTCCTGTATACTGGGATGCGGAAAATCTCGCCCTTTGAGTTTTCCTCTGCGCGCGTTATCACCGAAACGCTGACGCCCTTTTTCACGAGCGCGCCAACCAGCTGCGCCGCGCACGCCCCGCCGCCGCCCTGCGTTATCGTACCCTCGCGCTCGCGATAGGGAAAATCCGTCGCGACCATGCAGATTTTCATTTTCATGCTCATCTCCCCAGTGCGCGAAGGACTGCGCTCGCGTCGGATATGCTCACTGTTCTTGTTATGAGTAGCAAAGCCGAGTAACCGAGCACGGTCCAGACGCCTATTGCAATGCCTGCGTACACGTCATGCACCTGCGCGACGAGCGGCTGCGTGACGAGGAACACGAGCGCCGCGCAGAGGAACGGCTTCAGCAGCAGGGAGGCGTCCGCGCGCACGCCGAGCTTGAGCATTGAGTAGCCCGCGGCCGCGAGCGCCCCGCCGACCCTGCACCCCATCACGACGAGCGCGGTGCTCATTATCCCATATGTTGGAGTGAGAAGCAGGCAGAGCGCGGTCTGGAGAAAGCCGATGGCGATTCTCGCGCAGGTGTAGAACCTCACGTGCCCCTTGCCGAGGAGGAACGGGTATGACGCGGAGTTCAGCCCTGTCTCGAACACGAGGAACGCGAGCACCACGAGCACCTCGTACGCGGGCAGGAACTGCGAGCCGTAAATGAGCGAGAGAAACTTCCTTCCGAGCAGCAACATCCCCAGAAGCATGAGGAACGCGAACACGAAGCCGTACCTCAGCATGCGAGCGAACATCTTCCCGCTTCTTGCGGCGTCCTCGAAGGAGTACGCGGAGAAGAAAACCCTATGCGCGAACGGGTTGAGCACTGAGGCAGCCGACACCCAGAGGAGGGCGACCTTGTAGTAGGCGACCTGGGACACGCTCTGCGAAAGGCCTATGATGAGCGTGTCGGCCCACGCGATGAAGTTGTCCGCGACGTGGCTAAGCGTCAGGTATCCGGCGAATTTCTTAATCTCCTGAACGCGCAGGGCTGCCTTTCCCCTTTCGCTAAGCGCTTCGGATTTCCTTGAGAGCAGATACGCGCAGATAAAGGCGGCGAGGGAGGCGAGCGCGAGCCCGAAAATCACGCCCACGTAGTTGGGGAACACCATGAACACGAGCACTGGCGCGAGTATGCGCAGCGAGTAGAAGACGACGTTTGCGAATAGGGAATACTTCGCCTTTTTTATCGCGGTCAGCGTGGCGTCGTAGAAAACAAAAAGAGAGTAGAAAAGCACGAACGCTGAGCCGACCCTGAGGCCTGAGGAGAGGAAGGGCAGGTGGTACAGTTCAACCGCGATGATGTTCGCGAGCAGAAAAAGGAGCGCCGACGCGAGCAGGGAGAGGAGGAGCTTCCATCTCAGCAGAAGCGCGTAATACGCGCCTGCCGCTTTTTTCTTGAGCCCGAGCGGGACGAAGCGGAACACGCTGCTGCTGATGCCGAAATCGCCTAGAAATAGCCACATGTTCATATACGCCAGCGTTATGCTGAAATAACCGAATTCCTCTGCGCCCAGGAGGTTCGGGAAAATCGCGGCGAAAAGCAGTCCAGAGAGCAGCGTGACGAGCTGTATCCCGAACCCGTACATGTTCTCCTTTATTATGTAGGAATACCACTGGGCCATCCTCGTCTCCCTCAATACCGGTAACTGTTTT
>JBFMAP010000025.1:0-9252 GCA_040755655.1 Microcaldota archaeon | reverse complement strand
TCCATCGCTTAGGATAAACACAAGTTTGAGCGTTGCTCTTCTGCCCTTTCCTCCAGAATAGAATTGCTGGAGCTGAATTTCATTTATTTGATTTAAATCATACTCCTGTACTTTTTTGCCTACTAGCGTCTTTAACGTGATGGATAATTTGTTTGTTGTCTTATCAAGAACAACGGTTGTAACTGGAAGTTTTAGAATAATCAATAAACCCATGAAGAAGAAAAATGCCCCGAACCATAGGGGTGGCGTCTGGATGAAAGTGCTCGGATAGAAAATCGCGGCAAAGCCAACTAAAATAATAGCGGCACCGAGGAGAAAGAGCAGAATATTCCTATCGTTTAGGACCATCAGCGTTGTGGTTTCCTGCGTGATTTTCATTTATCAAACCCGTCGAGAGTGAGTTGCGCGTGCGCCTCCTCCATCGCGCGCGCCTCGTATCCCCTTTTTCTCAGTTCGCGCGCAAGCGCCTCCTCGTTCCCGTGGCAGCAGAAAATCCTCTTAGGGGACGCGCGCTCCACGTATTCCAAAATCTGCTTGAAGTCCGCGTGGTCGCTGAGCGGGAAAACCTTGTCTACCGAGTATGCGCGCGAGTTTGCCCATCCTGTCGCGAGCGCGCAAACCACTTTTTTTCCGTAAATTTCCCCTAGGTTCGCGGCCATCTCAGCGCTCACTGTATGGTGGGGCATCACCGCGGCGAAGGATTTCCCCATAAGTTCGCGCGCCTCATCAGAATCAAGGGGCACACACTCGAGATGAACGCCGAAACTGTCGTATACTGAACATATTTCGTGAATGCGGCTGTGCACGAGCGGCGCGAGCCCGCAGCGCTCGTTCAGGAGTTTTATGAGTTCTTGCGCCTTTCCAGTGGAATACCCGCCGAGGAGAACTACGCGCCCGCGCTCGATATTAATTTTCACCCAACCCGCGATGCTCTCGTAGATTTCCTCTCGCGCGGGAAAAACCGAATCCGGTGTTCCGTAAGTGCCCTCAATCAAAAGAATGTCGCACTCGCGAACTTCTGCTTCTTTCGTGGTAAGGCCGGCGCGCAGCCGGAAATCGCCCGTGTAGACGAAACTCGTGCCGTTCTCGCGGACGAGGAGCTGTTTCGAGCCGAGAATGTGCCCGGATTCCAGAAGTTCAAATTCGATTCCTCCGTCCAACTCGAGCCTTTCAATTTCCTTGCCGCGGCCTGCGAGCGCGAGCGTCTCGTCCGACGCGAGGATTCGTTTGTTTTTGTAGCGGAGCGCGCTGATGTGGTCGGAATGCGCGTGGGACACGAAGCAGTCGCGGGTGCGCGCGCAGTCGAGCGAAAGTTCGCACTCGCCAAAATGAAGCACGCCGGCAGTGTCCAGTCGCATGGTTAAGAGTTGATAGACTGAGATTATAAACTTTTCGCGCGAATAATTTTCGGTGTTTGCGTGCTGATGGTAACGACAAAGGATTTCGAGCAGGAGGTGCTCAAAAGCGAACTGCCTGTTGTGGTGGATTTCTGGGCGCCCTGGTGCGGTCCGTGCCGCGTGTTCGCGCCCATTTTCGAGGAGACCGCAGGCGAATTTGAAGGAAAGGTGAGGTTCGCGAAAGTCAATGTTGATGAGGAGGGCTCGCTCTCGGAAAAATACAGGGTCATGGGCATACCGACGATAATGCTCTTTAAGGATGGGAAAGTTGTCGAGACCGCTGTCGGCACGATGTCGAAGCAGGCGCTGAAGCAGTGGGTTGAAGAGAATTTGAAGAAATGAGCAACGATAAACTACTGCGCCCTGAAGGGCGCAGTTTTCCTACATGAATGAGATGAGATTCATTTGCTCAAATTCTCTTTGGGCGCTTTCAATTGAGGTTGAAAGATAATTGTTCGGATTGTATCTGCTGCCTAAAGGCAGTCCGCTCGCTGTGGCTCGCTGGATTTAGCCCGAAGAAAAAGCCTTAAAAGTACAAATGATAAGACATAATGTGGTGCGTATGGAGTTAAACCAAATAGTTTTCCAGATTGCAGATTTTTTAAAAGAATTTGACTCAACAATGCCGGTCCATAAGAATTTCAAACCGGGCATCGGTCCTTTTGGAGAACCACAAATCGTTAAAGAGATTGCAAGAGGTTTGAGCTCAAAGGGGATAGAATCACGAACCCACAGGACTCCAGACATGTTAATAAAAAATGAATGGGCCGTAGAGTTTAAAATTGCTAGACCGTATGGCGACAACGGCACTGAAGCTGAAAACTGGTCGGTTAATTTGTTGCACCCATATCCGGGAAACATTTCTTTGCTTGGTGATTGTTGTAAGTTACAAACCTCGGGGTATTCTAAGAAGGCTGTCATTGTTGTTGGATACGAACACAATCCGGCAAAAATAAAACTCGAGTCTTTAATAAGGTCTTTTGAAGTAATTGCTTCTCAGGTCATGGGAATTCATCTGTCTAACCGTGTTGAAGAGATCCGCACAGGATTAGTTCATCCTGTACATCAAGTTGTTCTTGTGGTGGGATGGGAGGTTCTCCCGTAGTTATATGAATTTTGCTGCATCTTCTATTCTTACGCGCGGCGGCGCGCGCGGGCGCTCATTTGGAAAACCTATTGGAATGATTGAAATTGGGCGCAGGTGCGCGGGAAGGTTCAAGATGTGCGAGACTTCTGCCTCTTCAAACGCGCCAACCCAGCACGTCCCGAGCCCGAGCGAATGCGCCTTGAGCATCAGATTTTCAATCGCCGCAGCGCAGTCTAGAATCGAATAGAGCAAAACTCCCCTCTCGCCGTACCTCCGCTGTATTAATGAATCCGCGCACACCACCAACGCGATGGGCGCTTCTGAAATGAAATCCTGCCCGTGCGCGGCAACGGCGAGCGCGTCGCGAATTTCCTGTTTACGCACCACGAAGAATTTTCTGGACTGCAAATTTCCTGCCGAAGGCGCGAGAACCGCCGCCTCGAGGAGCGCGCGCACCATCCCCTCGGGCACATCTTTCTTCGCGAACGCGCGCACGCTTCTCCTGCCTTTCAACGCCTCGTCGAGTTCCATAAGTTTTAATAATTGAGCGTATAATTTAAATGTAGTGGTGAGATGGACGAGCGGGACAGGCGCATTTTGGAAATTTTAACAAAGGATTCCTCCACCCCTAATGTGAAGATTGCGCGCGCGCTGAAGGTTTCCGAAGCCTCTGTTAGAAAGAGGGTGGCGAAACTGCGCGCTGACGGCGTGATAAGGAGGTTCACTGTGGAATTGGAGGAGAGTCTCGGCGTGGGCGCGATCTCGCTCGTTGCAGTCGACCCTGCAGTTCCCACGAAAGTGGTCGCGCACGAGATAATGAAATTGGAGGGCGTTGAGCGCGTGTACGAGGTTACTGGAAATTTCGACCTCGCGGTCATATTTTACGCTGAGAGCGCGGAGAAACTTAACGACACGCTTGACAAAATCCGCCACCTGAAGCACGTGCAGAACACCGACACGCGGATGATACTGAAGAAATGGTGAGATAACTTAGGTGTTTTATATGGCCACATTTAAAGCGAAAGCTGGTCCGTTTCAGATTGAGTTGAGGATTGACGCAAGTGAAATGGCGCAATTGGTTTTGCTTACGCAAGGTGGTATGCCACTCGGTAGCCGTTTGGTACCAGCAAAAGACGCAGAAAGAATATTTAGACACCTAATACGAAAAAGTATCAAAGAGATAAAAGAATTCTTTGGTATCTAATTTCTATACTCAAATGAAGTAGGATATAAAAAAACAATAAGAAATCTTTACACGCCAAAAAATAATTTGGAACCGCCATATTAAAAAACATTTCTTCGCGCCTTGCCGTATGTACAAAAGTGTGGATTTTCTACGCGCGAAACAAGTTTTATTAAACCGCTGCCCGAGAATATATTCTCTAATTTTAAGTTGAACTAGCTGGATGGCTACAAGACCGTCCGGGGGGTTTGGATGAACACTGTGGCTGAGACTGGAACACCGCTAAGGACTGGCGCGCCGTGGGTTTTGTCCACGGAGGCAATAGGGAAACTTAGCAGCAATGTTTCCAAAGTACAGTTAGAAGGCGCAAAAATTATTGCGGGAAATCCCGGTATGCATTATCTTCTCGAGTTGTTGTTAAAGCATTCAAACCCTGAAGTGAGGGTAGTAACTGCTGAAGAGCTTTTCAACGTGGGGAGTTCTGCAAAGGTTACGCTGGGACAATTATTGAACGATAAAGACGAGAGAGTCATCAAGGCTGCAAGCGAATCGCTCAGGAAAATTGACGAAATGGAGTTGAATAAAAAACTCAATGCAAGCACAAGACTGGTAAGCGCGTTTCATACTGGCACTATTTTGCAGGGTTTTGAACCGGATAACGGCAAGAAGAAGGGAAAAATAAAGGCTTAGCTGCCGACGCTATTTTTTTCTTTTCTTATTTCCAGAACAAATCGTTCATACTGTCGCGGAACGCCTTCTTCACAGACTCGTGGCGGTCCTGCGCGTAGTAGACAATATCCTCAACGAAAATCACGAGGAAGAGGATGAGCGCGTAGATTGAGAGGAGGATGCCTGGCGTCGAGACCGGCCTTGTGCCGAAGAAGTCGACGCTGAAGGAGTATGTAAAGCCCTGGTCGCTTATGGGGTAGAAAAGTTTCACCGGGTCTCCTTCAAACATATCGACTGTCACGTGGCCAATCATCATTATCATTATGATGAGGACCCATTCCTTCATCTTCGATGAGTTTTTCTCGAGTTCGAGGAGCACGAGGAACGCGGCGAGCGGCAGGAGGACGACAATGAAAACGTTGTGGAAAGTGCCGCGCGTGCTCATGCCAAAAAAGTGGTCGAGGTCTATCCCTTCCGCTATTATCGCGAGCGCGAGCAGCCCGAGAAATGTGTGGCGCCTGTGGAGGTCTGCAGCGAGCCCCGCGATGAACGAAAAAACAACGTGGAATAATCCATCCATCGGAAAACCTCGATAATTAAGATGCACAGTTATGTTTTTAAACCAGCCCGCGTGAATAGTAGCATGAGAATCGCTTATTTTGTGTGGGAGTATCCGCCGCGCCTCGTGGGCGGGCTCGGGACGTACGCGTCGGAGATAACGCGCAAATTCATAGAGCAGGGTCACGAACTGACTATTTTCACGATGAACGACGACGGGAAACTGAAGACGCGCGAGGACATGGGCGGCATCGAGGTGCACAGGCCCATGGTCGCGGACGCGAGCAACATACTTCCCGTTTTCGTCGACGAGGAAGTGAAGAAGTGGGGCACCGGCGTGAAGTTCTTTTCTGACATACTCTCTTACAACATCCTTTCTGCAAACAAGTTCGTGAACCAGGTCGCGAAGGAGAAGCAGTTCGACATCATCGCGTGCCACGACTGGCTCTCGTGCATAAGCGGAGTTGTTGCGAAGAAGAATACAAACAAGCCCCTCGTGTTCCACGTGCATTCCACAGAGCACGGGAGGAGCGGGGGGAAGGGCTCGAAAACCGTCTCCGACCTGGAGGCGTTCACAGCGAGCATCGCTGACATGATAATGACCGTGAGCTACGCGATGCAGGAGGAACTCCACATCCTCAAGTACCCGCAGGAGAAAATCCGCGTGAGCTGGAACGGCGTTGACGAGAAGAAATATAATATGGACGCGATGGACAGGCAGAAAGTAAAGGACTACCGCGCAGGGCTCGGGCTGAAGGAAAACGAGAAGATGATACTTTTCACAGGAAGGCTCACGTGGGTGAAGGGAATCGACAACCTCGTGCAGGCGCTCCCGAGCATACTCACGAAGGCGCCTGACACCAAACTTGTTATTTTAGGAAGAGGGGAGATGGCGGATACGATAAACAACCTCGGGAACCAACTAAAACTCCACGAGAAAATCGTGCTCATAGACAGGTGGGTGAGCGAGGAGGAGCGCCTGCTTCTTTATGCATCTTCGGATGTGGTGTGCGCGCCCTCGCGCTACGAGCCTTTTGGAATCATCTCCCTCGAGGCGATGGGGATGAAAAAGCCCATCGTAGTTGGGAACGGGGGCCTGCGCGAGGCTGTGCTTGACGGGAAGACAGGGTTCTACTGCAACCCCGAGAGCCCTGATAGCATCGCAGGCGCGCTCCTGAAACTCCTAGTCGACCCGGAGCTCGCGCGCACTTTCGGCGAGAGCGGAAGAAAGCGCGTGGAGAAACTTTTCACCTGGGACAAGATTGCCGAGGACACGATTGCGCTTTACGAGTCGCTGCTTTAGATTTGCTACAAGAATCTCATGCTTTGAGTTTCGATGTTCCAAAGCCCTATCTTCTTCGCATACTCTAGCACGCGCTCGTACTCCTCGCGCGTGAGCCTTCTGTTTATTTCGTCGTGCTCAGTCGCCCTGTGTTCCGGGTGATACTGGCTCATTATGTTCACTCGCGCCTCATCATCCAAATTATCCTTTATCCACGAGAGCACAGGCTTGGAACAGCACTCGGTGTGGTTCGGGAGCGCGAGATGGCGGATGAGCAGTTCCGCGTGCTTTTTTCCTAGCGCGTGGTTGCGCGCGACAACGGAGAAATAATTCGGAACGCTTGAAAGGCGGCGCGCGCACTCGTCGTTTCCATATTTGAAATCCGCCAAATAGACGTCAACTATTCCATCCAGCAACTCCATCACCTCTCGTGACATATACATGTTCGAGTTCCAGACAATCGGGAGGTTGGTTTCGCAGAGGCGGAGCGCGGCGAGTATGTTGTGTAAGTTAGGTGTGGGCTCGCCGCCCACCAAATTCACGTTTTTAATCAGCCCTTTCTCGCGCTCAATCCAGTTTTTAATTATCTCAGGTGTCCAAGCAGAGCCGCGCTCTGGTTGCTGGCTGATGTCCCAATTTTGGCAGAAGCAGCAGTGGAAATTGCAACCGCTGAAGAAAATCGTTCCGGAAGGAATCAACTCAGGCTCCTCGCCTATGTGCTCGAACGCGGAGGAGACGCGCGAGTCATAGCCAACGCCGCACTCGCCCCTCGCTCCTTTTTTCCTGTTAACACCGCATCTTCTCTCACAGAAACAGCACGCCTCCGTAAGTTTATCCGCGATGTAGAATTTCAAATCAAGAAAACTATAAGCAGGAGTTGGAAGCGCGCGAACCTCGTTTACGCCGAGTTCGAGTCTGGTCTCCAATTCGCCGAGAAGGTATTTGTGCAGCTCCCATGCGTCGTTCAGGTTTTTTGGTGCGCGCGCGGGAATTTTTTTAGTTATGAGGTAGCGTGCAGGCGCTTCCCCTTTAGTTATCCGCAGATATCGCCCAAGCGCCTTCTGCAGGCCTTCGTCCTCGCGCATGAGATAGGATTGCATGGAAAAGAATAAAATAAGCGACTTAATTCAAAAATCTCGAATCTAGCAAAGTTTAAATAGATGATACGCCACTATGTCAAACCATCAAAAAATATCGCGTATTTCGAGAATCAGCTCCCATAAACCTTCGCGTATCCCATCAGGCTGACGATTATTGGCATCAGTTCGAGCCCGCGCAGGTGGCCGAGCGCGCCGCGCGCAACATTTATCTCATCAAATTTTTTCACGTCGTCCCCGCGCAGATTTTTTCCGTAAATCAGGATGGGCGTGGGGTCTGCGGTGTGCTCGCGCTTGCTTATTGGAGTTGAGTGGTCTGCAGTAAGGACGATGTACGCGCCTGTTTTCAAAAGCGCGCCAATCATCTTGTCGACGCGCTCAATCATTTTTATTTTCGCCCGCGCGTCGCCGTCGTGGCTCGCGTTGTCCATCCCCTTCACGTGCAAAAAGATGAAATCGTAATCATCAAGCGCGCGAATTGCGGCGCCAGCCTTTGCCATAACATCCGTTTCGAGAGTGCCTGTGGCGCCCTTCACATCAATTATGTCCATGCCAACGAATTTCGCCACTCCCTTGTAGAGCGCGCCGCCTGCGACGCACGCGGAGCGGAACCCGTATTTTTCATAGAGCGAGGGCGCGCGCTCATAAACGCTCGCCCCGCGCGCGAGAACGACGTTCGCGGGAAGTTTTCGTTTCCTGTTGAGCGGATGGGAACTGAGTATGTTGCGCGCGCGGTGGGTGAACTCGTTGAGCACGAACGCTGTTGTGTGCGCCTCTGTCGTGTTCTCGAGCGGCTCGCTCCGCTTTATTTTTCCAAGAGAGTGCGGGTCTGTGTCGGTTATTTTGTAGGAAAGATTTTTTCCGCGCAAAATGAGGCTCGCGCGATGCTCTGTTGTGGGCTTGAAAATGATTTCAACGCCCTCAATCCTCATTCCATCGAGCGAGGCGCCGAGCGCGTGCGCGTCCTTTGTGTCGATTCTGCCTGCGCGCCTGTCGATTACATGCATCGTTCTGTCAACTGTCGCGAAGTTCGCGCGCAGCGCCACGTCGCCTTCCTGCAGTTTCACCCCCGCGCCGAGCGCCTCGAAAACTCCTCTCCCCTTGTAAAATTCGTGAGGGTCGTAGCCGAAGAGCGCGAGGTGCGCTGTGTCGCTTCCTGGAATCACTCCGGGCGCGATTGTGTGGAGAAGGCCGTTCATCCCAGCGCGCGCCATCTTATCGATGTTGGGCTTGCGCGCGAGCGCGAGCGGGGTTTTCCCGCGGAGCGTGGGAAGGTCGCCCATCCCGTCGCAGATGATTAGGATGAGCTTGTTTTTATCACTGGTTTTTTCCATGCGAGGAGATTGCGCGCGTAGGAATATAAACGTTTGTCTGCCAAACTTTTCCGATGGGATAATGAAGGTTTCGCGTGGAAAGAGCGCAGTGGTTTTCTTTATTCTCCTTCTTGTTATATACTATGCTGTCCTCGCGCACAACCCGCGCGTGATTGAGCTCACGCAGGAGATACTGAAAAATCCCGATACCGCGCTGCTCCCGTATTTCGTCGTGCGGACGTATATAAGGATGTGGACGGCGTACGCGCTCGTGGTCGTTTTTGGACTCACTTACGGGATAATCGCAGGGATGTACCGCACGCCGAGGAGGGTGCTCATGCCCCTGCTCGATATCATGCAGTCAATTCCTGTCCTGGGCTATCTTCCTGCGGCCGTGCTGTTTTTCATGAGCACAATACCAGGAACGCTCGGGCAGGAAATGGCAGCAATACTGCTTATATTCACTGGGATGGTGTGGGCCGTAGTTTTCAGCGTTTACAGCGCTGTGAGAAACATACCCAACGATTTGAGGGAGGCGAGCAGGGCTTTCGGGATGACAGGGTGGAAGTACATAAGGCACGTTGTTTTCCCGGCGATAATGCCCTCGTTCGTGACAGGGAGCATACTCGCGTGGGGCGGGGGGTGGTATTTCCTGGTGGTTTGCGA
>JBFMAP010000024.1:0-9297 GCA_040755655.1 Microcaldota archaeon | reverse complement strand
TAAACAGCAGGCCCTGATGGAAGCGTTTTCTCTGTCTCGCTTCGCGGAAAAATAGCACAAAAATTAAGCGAGTTAGGGGCAACATTTTTTACGACGTGAAACCGTGCGAGTTTTGTAAAGTCAGGTCCAACAGAGGAATGCCAAGCAGAAGCAAGGCTTTTTCACTTGGCAGAGGAAATGACTCCTGAGCATATGAGAGGGCTTGTTCTTAGGACAGTTGCACTTGCTCCGATATGGATGATGAGCGGGCTTGGAGGAGCCCATCAGAAAGCAGACGTGTACATCGTTGGAAGGCTAATGGAAGAAGGAGCTGTGTGGATAAATGAGGAAAATAAGTTGGAAGTTGATGTCGAAAAAGCGGTACCGATTATAAAGAGAATTGCGGAAGAGTGTGTGATACTGGAAAGACCAAAAGCCCATCTTAAAGAAGCGAAAAAACTTCTAGCAAAGGAATTAGCCGAGGTTGGCGATATAGAGAAGGCTGCGGGAAAACGAGCAGAGAGCATGTTTGGAAAAGAGAATATAGACAAAATTGCAGAAAAGTTGAAGCCTGTGGCAGATCCTATTATGGACGAACCAATGGACTTCGTGTATTATGCCTACCTAAGCGGAAACCTGATGAATCAGAAAATATAAGTCTCAAATTTATGCGCCCTCCCCGCCGATGGCAAGTTTCTTCTGCGCGCCGAACATCTCGATGATTTCATTCACCGTGGTCGCGTCCTCGGGCTTCTTGTCGCTCCTTATCTCCCCGACCATGCGCGGGAAACGGAGCGCGTATCCTGTTTCGTCTCCTTTTTTCCTTCCGCACGTGTGGAGCGGAGAGCGCGTGATTTCGTCAGCTGCAACAGTGATGACGTATTTTATGTCGACCCAGAAGTCAGGCTCGAGAATCGAATCAAGGCGCGCAGGCTTCCTCTGCAGTTTGATTTTGTCGAGCATCTTTTTCAAACCGCTCATCTGCTCCTCGCTGAACCCAGAGCCGATTTTCGTTACGGTTTTGAAAACGTCCTCATCCTCGTCGTAAACCGCGCCCAGCAAACCCCCGAATCCGAACTTCGCGCGCCTTCCCTTCCCCAAATAATAGCCCGCAATCACGAGGTCGATTGTGTCCTCGAGTTCGCCCTTGTACGAGCGCTTCAGTTTTATCCACGCGAATTTCCGCGCGCCTGCGACATAGGGCGCGTTCAAATCTTTCGCGATTATCCCCTCCAGCCCGCGCTCAACACTCTCCTCGAAAAATTTCTCCAGTTTCTTCGGGTCGTCCGTAATTATGGAATCGGCAATTGAAATCGTATCGCCCTTTCCGACCTTTCCTATGAGCGCGCGCAGTTCCTCCCTTCTCTGCGCGTACGTGTGCGTCGTGTAATCCACGCCGTCGGCGTAAAGGACGTCGAACGCGAAAAGGTGAAGGGGAAATTCATCCGCCTTCTCCTCGACGCCGTGCTTTCTCTTGCGCTGAATCGTGAATTGGAATGGATAATATTCGCCGCTAGCGTCGTTGAAAGCGAGCGCCTCGCCCTCGAAAATCGCCTCCTTCGCGCGCACCTCCTTCCTCACGCCCTCAACAATCTCGGGAAACATGTGCGTCATTCTTTCGAGGCGGCGCGAGAAAATCTCCACGCGCTTATCCTGCTTATGCACTTGAAGGCGGAAGCCGTCGTATTTCGCCTCGACCGCGCACTTTCCTATTTTCTCAATTATCTCTTCCGCGCTCGGAAGCCTCTCCGCGAGCGCTGGCCTGATGGGCTTGAAAGGGGTGATTTTGAATTTTTTCACAGCATCCTCATGCTCGAAAAGAGTGCGCGCCACGAGCGCGAGGTCAGAGCACAGGTTGTACGCGCGCTCCAGCTCCTCGCGCAGACTCTTGTCTCCTCTTTTGTAGAATGAAAGAGCATCAAGAATGGTGGGGTCGCCGATTCCCAATCGCAATTTTCCTATCGGAAATCTGACGATGTACCGCGCCTCCTTCGGGCTCGCGCTGTTCAGGAGTTCCATCAAGGATTTTATTTTCATGGCCTGGCTGCCAGCGCCGCCAGTTTTCGCAATCTTATAGAAGACGTTGAAAACTTTTTCGACGGTGAGATGCTCGCGGTAAAGGGATGTCTGCTTTTTCTCTGCGAGAAGTTTTTCCGCAACCTTTCCCAAATCACCCAACTTTTTATATTCGGATTCAACGCGGCCGCGCGAATGCCCTGAAGAAAGGGAGATTGCCTCCTCGACGAATTTTTCCCCCATTCCCACTTCGATGCCTTCATAGGGAGGAGCGACCACGCCCTGCGAGAGATAGATTATCTTGTCGATGTCGCGCGCGCTCGCCTCCTTGAAAAGAGCCGCGAGGATGTCTGTGATTTCGAGGCGCGCGGCGGTCGCCTCGATTTTCTCGTACGCGTCCGCGAGCAGGGAGAACTTCATAGATAAGTGTTGGGGAAGGGAGTTAATAAAATTAGCGATGCGGAAATCAGTTCAAAAATCAACAGAAGAATTATAATAATTGGGCGCCATAAAAAATTGGGATGGATTATGCTGAAGCAAAACCCGGTACCGAATAGAATTCCGCTTGATTCCTTTTTTATGAAAAATGAGTTTTTCCAACTAAAATTAACTTCAAATGCAGATGGAAACGAAAAGATTGCCGGAAATCTGCTACAAAAAAATGATTTGCAGAAAAAAGTTGATGAGATTGCTGGGAAATTGAAGGAGTTGAAAGAACTTTTTATCAATTTGCGCGATTCTGATAAGATAAAGAAGCTTGGAAAAAGAATGGATATGGACCCTTGGGACGCTGCCGCTGCCACTTTTAAAATTAAGAAATCTGAATTTGAGAAGTTAGAAGCGGAAGCCAGAGAGCTGGTAAAAGGAGATCCGAATAATCCAAATCTCCAAGCTCTGAGAAAGGAATTGAACGAAACTGAAAGAGAGATGAACGCAACGCACAAGGAAATTAAGGAAATGGGCGAGGCTCTTGTTGCCTAATTTTTCATCAGCGCAAAATCCTTCGCGCGAGGAACATCGCGCCGAAAAAGACGAGAAGGAGCGCGACTGCTATCATGAACCAGACGGCAGCGGGCGCGCCCAGGAGTTGCGCGGTTATGGACGCGGGCGCGATTGTTTTCGTGGAGACCGACGCGCCGCGCTCCTGAACGTTTCCTGCGAAATCGAGAGAGCGAATCAGATACGTGTAATCGTCGTCCGGCGAGGCCGTCGTGTCGACATAGACGGTGGCAGAGGGGCTGAGGTTGATTATGTTCGTGTACTCCGTGTTTGGCGATTTTCTGAAGAGCATCTGGCTCGCGACCCCGCTGCCGGTGTCAGATGCCGGAATCCAGGTCAGGAAGACGCGGCCCTCGTAATTTCCGGCAGAAATCGTGTGTATCGGGAGTGGCGGGTTCGTGTCTATGATGAATGAGATTACGTATGACTCTTTCATCTCGTTGCCGCCGGTCCCGTGGACGTCCCTGCACCTCACGTATATCGAATAGCCGCCCTCGCCAAGACTCATGCTTATGATGTGGGACGCCCCTGTTTCAGTAAATTGATAGGGAAGCAGAAGGAAACCCGCGTCCTCGAACCCGAACCTGCAGAGCGAGGCCTCGTCAGTGGTCACCGAGAGGACGAAATCGTTCGTCGTGAAAATCGCGCCGTCGCGCGGGAGCGAGGAGAGCACGCTCGGGGGGGTCAAATCCACCTCGTATGCCGTGCGCGCGCCGAGCACTAAATTTGCTAGCAGTACGAGACAAAAGGGCGCAACTAATCTAGAGACAGAGCGTGCCATGCGTTACCCCCTGCGGATAGATTATGCACGAACTCCTATTTATGCGTATGGTTTGATTGGGCGCGGGAGAGAAAATGAATAAGAAAAAATAAAGCACTACCCGTTCAGCGCCGCGTCTATCTCGGTCTTGAAAGTCGCGTACGGCTGCGCGCCCACGAGCATCCTCCCGTTTATGAAGAACGTCGGCGTGCCGCCCACCCCGTTCTCTATGCACTCTGCAGCGTCAGCGCTCACCGCGTCCGCCTTGTCCCCGTTGTCGAGGCAGGAGTCGAACTCCGCGGTGTCGAGACCGAGGTCGGTCGCGTACTGCTTCAAATCGGAAACCGTGAGCGCGTTCTGGTTGTCAAAAAGCTTGTCGTGGTATTCCCAGAACTTTCCCTGGTCCGCAGCGCACTCCGCTGCCTCTGCAGCCTTCTGCGCGTACTGGTGGAAGCCGAGCGGGAAGTGCTTGAAGTATAAACTCACCTCTTCGGGATAGTTTGCCAGCACCTGCTCCATCGTCGCCGCGCCGCGCTTGCAGTACGGGCATTGGAAGTCGGAGCACTCCACTATCGCGACTGTCGCGCTCGTGCTCCCGCGCGGGGTTTTTCCTGAGAGGTTGAATTCGTAGGTGGGCTCCTCGCCTGCGGTTTCCTCCACTTCCCCTGGTGTCGGCTGCGAGGGCTGTTCTGGGGTCTTGTACATCCCGCTTATCTCGTCGCCAGCGCTCTTCAGGTCCGCCATCGTCGTGCTTAGTTCGACCTTTACCATCTTGCCGTCTGTCGATGTCTTTATCGCGTTCAGAAGTTTCTCAAGGCTCGAGCCGCTCTTCACGAGCGCGGAGTACATGTTCACGATTCCTGTGACCGCCTTCGAGGCTTTCTCGGCGGAGTTCGCGTCGTCGAAAAGCATCGCGAGTTTGAACTCCACGCTGCTGCCAGCCTTGTTCAGCGAGAGGCCGACAGTGTTTATTTTCTTGAACGCTGCTGTGCTCACAGGGCCGCTCTCCTCGTCGCTTATGCCTGCGCGCGCACTCTCCGGAATCCTGCTCGCGAGAAGGAGCATCGCGTCCCTGTTCACCGCGCCTGCGACTTTCTCGAGGTCCGCGTTCGCGAGCGCTTTCTGTTTTCCTTTTCTCACGTCGATAACATCACGCAGAACAAACTCCGTGCCGAAGGCTATTGTTTTCTCATCTATAAGGACTAATCCGTTCGAAAAGAGCGAGCTTGAGGGGGACGATGCGGTTTTTGACTCAATCAGGTAAATCGTGTAGTCCTCGTATTTCTCCTCGGTGACGGCGTTCTTCTCCTTCATTTTCGCGAGAAGGGTGTCCTTGTTGTACTCGCCCACGAAAATCCCGCCCATGTACTGGTCGGCAGCCGTCCCGCTCATCCTGTCGGCGTCGAAGAATACTATGAGCGCCTCTGTTTTCTTGAAGTTGATTCCTGACTCGGTCTCCGCTTTCGCGAGCTGCTCCTCTATGCTCTGCGAACTGCTCTTCTCAACCGCGTCGAGGAAATCCTTGTCGCTCACAATCGCGGATAGTTTTATCACGGCGTAGCCGTCCGCCTTGTCAGGAATAAGGTTCACTCCTGACGGCGCGGCAGGGCCTGGCCCGCCGATGCCCATGCATCCGAAAAGCATCAACACCGCAAACAATCCAAGCAACAGCCTCGCGTTCATGAAAGCACCTCCGAATGCAGGCAGTATCACGGCTACTGCTTATAAATATTTCCTGCGAAACCCGTTCGAGGAAAAGGTGGCAGGATGAAAAGCAAGGTGGGGCTTTTTGTGGGCAGGTTCCAGCCCCTTCACAACGGGCATATGCGCGCGCTCGAGTGGATACTCGGGAGGTGCGGGAAACTCATAGTCCTCGTGGGGAGTTCGCAGAGGTGCTACGAGTTCGAGAACCCGTTCACTGTGGGCGAGCGCATCGAGATGCTGTACCGCACGCTGAAATCAGGGGGCGTCGCTGACAGGTGCCTCATCCTCAGCATCCCTGATATTCAGAACAACGCGCTCTGGGTGAGCCACATCAACTCCCTCGCGCCGAGATACGACGTGGTGTTCACGAACAACGCGCTCACGAGGCGATTATTTCGCGAGGCAGGAAAAGAGGTGGTCGCGATACCATTTTTCAATAGAAAAAGCAACGACGGCACGAAGATAAGGCGCGCGATGGCGAAGGGGGACGGGTGGGGGAAACTCGTTCCCGAGGAGGTAAGGAAATTCATGGGGGAGATTCGCGCGACGGAGAGGATGAGGGAGATAAGCGAGGATGACAAGAAATAGGGAAAACGGGAGAAATTAAAAAGAATAAGGAAATTAAAGTAAAGAAAAAGAAAGAGTTCCGCGCCTATTTGCTGAAGTCGAGCGTTTTTACCGTTACTGTCATGTTCTCCACTGTCATTCGCGCCTTCTGCAGTGCGTCCTCGGTGGTTTCCAGTTGTTTCTTCAGCTCGTTTATCTGCGTCTCGAGCTCGGCTTTCTTTTTGTTGAGCTCGATGACTTTTGCGTTGTCCGCGCCGTATCCCGCGTCCTGGCACTTGACCAACTCGTCGCGCACGTACTGGTACATCTCTGCGAGTTCTTTCGCCAGACTCTTGGCTTTGTATTTTTCCATCTCGAGTTTGTGTATTCTCTTATTCAGAACTTTTATCGTCTTTTCCTGCTCGGCGTTTATGCTGTCCTGCGCCGCGATTGTGCTGTCCTTTTCTACTATGCTCCTGTTCAGAATGCCTATTGAATCGGCGTATGCTTCGTATTTGGCGGTCAGGTCATCGTTCATTTTCTGCTCCTGCTTGACTTGGTCGTTGAGCTGGTCTATCTTCTTGTCTTTTGGTCGGATTATTCCGAGGTAGATACCTGCACCTATAGCGGCGGCGGCTACACCAATAATCGTGTATTTCAACCACGCGCGCTTTGGTTTCCCTACCTTTTGTACCGTTTCATCAGGCTTCTCGGTTATCTCGGGCTCGCCCCTTTCTCTCTTCTCTTCGCGCCCGGTTTTCGTTACTTTCTCTGGTTCTTTCTGCTCCCTTTTCTTTTTCTTTTCGAACTGCTTTTCAACGCTCTTGACTGTTTTCAACGCGTCCTTGAGGGCGTTGAGTTGGGATTTTGAAGGAATGAACGCCAACCCGCAATCGGTGAATGAGGAGAGCGCCTCGCTCAGACGTCTTTTATCCTTTTCTGAAAGCCCTGTTTCTTCCCCCATTGCGAGTGCATCCTCGAGCAGCGACTTGACCTTTCTAGCTTCATCCTGAAAGACGGAGATTCCGGTTTTTCTCGCATCGTCGAGTTTCTGAATCATCTCGCTTAGAAGTTCCGAGATGTTCTCTCTTCGCGAGGGTTTCTCACGCATCAGTAGCTCCTCCGGCTTCTCTTCGGGCTTATCCTGCGCTGGGATCCCCTCATTTTTCTCCTTGACTTGCTCTGGAGCCGTGACTTTTTCCATTTCGTCGACTATGTTCTGGAGCGCTCCGCGCAGAGTGGCGAGGTGGGTTTTTTCGAAATCTGACAGGTTTAGTGAGGTATCTGCTTCTGTATTCTTAATCAAACGAAGAAGATCTTTTACCTCGTTGAGATCAAGACCAAGAATGCCCTCGGATTTTGCCGTTTCTATGATTGTTTCGGCTCGCGCGAGTTTGGCCATCACCTCGTCTGAAAGCGCAGCAGACGGTTTCTCGGGTTTCGGAGGGGCTGGGTTCTCCATCTGTTTTACCACATATAGAAGCTGTTCAAGGCTCTTAATCCCATTCTCGTTTATGTATTTATTAGGTTGAAATTTTGAGAGCCAATCGTACGCGTCAGTTAGGACACTTTGAGCCCAGGGCGGAACAACGACGGTTTTTTCAAGCTCTTGAATCTTGCCGACAAGGGCATTTAGTTCTTTAACTCCCTCCTCTCCGATTCCCTTCCTTTCTGATTCGGCAAGTTGCAGATTCGCCGTCGCGCTGTTTATCAGGCGCTCTAAAGTTTCGGACGCTTTTTCCGCCATCGTGGGACTTTCGAGTTTTTCCTTTTCCGCGATTCTTTTTTCCATCTCTTTGACCATCGGCACGAGACGCGTCAGGGCCTCGACTTCGGGTAGTGTGAGAACATAATCCTTGTCTATAAACGTGTCTCTGAACCAGCTTAACTCGCGGAACACGGCGGCCCTTTCGTCAGTTGAAAGACCGGCATTTTCCACCAGAGATTCGATATCTCTAAGGGCCTCTTTCAAAGATGGAGCCAGGTCCCCAAGCCCTTCGGGTTTTTCCTGTTGTAGGTTTGCATTGGCGTAATTTACGAGGGTTTTCATAGATGTTATAAGGTTAGAATCATCCAGTAGGTCGATTTTCATTTCCTCGAGTTTGGGTGGCGCCTCTTTCTTTTCCGTCGGTTTGACTCCTGTCTCCATCTCTACGACTACCTCTAAAGCTTTTTTTAGTTGTTGGATTTCATCCTCATAAAAATGGGTAGAGTTCACCCTGCGTGGAGTCGCCGTGTCATATACGAACTCCAGACGTCTTTTTTTCTCTATCGGCATAGGGGAGTCTAACGCCATGCAATAAATCTCAAAAGCAAGGTCTCTGAACTCTCTCCAGCCATCTCTGCCAAGCCCGGTTGGTTCAGGTTTGGACAGATTTGTTTCGGCGTTAGTTATTATTCTCTGCAGAATTTCAGAAGGTTTTTCAAATACTGTAGGAGTTTTAGGTTCTTCCTTTTCTATCGCTTTGAGGTCGTCTAAACCTTCCTTTAGTTTGGATATTATAAAAAGATCACCACGTGAATCCGCGCCCTTAAGGTCGTATATGGCCTCATATAAGCGGTGTAGGGTAGACCTCTCACCGGATTCCACGCCGTGGGTTATGATTAGATCATGAATCGCTTTTGCGAGTCTTTGGACTTCTTGAAAACAGTTCTCGCCAATCGGCGTTTCATCCTTGACCTCACCTATTATTTTTTCTAGAATTACGGATGGTCTCTCTGCTGCTTTTTGGCCGTAGACATTAGCAGTTATTGGGGGATGGACAACGCCGCTTTGAACAGGCACGAGGGGTATTCCACTGGCTATGGCCTTTTCCAGAAATTGTATGTCGGCGTTTATCTTATCAAGCCTGGGCGCGAGTTTCCCCCACGCTCGCAGCTCCCGCTGGTTTTTCTCCAAAATCTCATTGACGGTATAAACGCGCTTTCCACCAACTTGTCCGCCTCTCTCCAACCTCCCCATTGCGAGTTCAAAGGCGGTTTTTAACTGCCTGTTCGGGTCGAGAGCCTCAATACGAGCTTTTTGCATCCTAAGCCTATCCAACCTCTCGTTAGCAGATTCAGTTCTAATAGTCATAAATCCACCCCCACGCATATAGAATGCACGACGGATTAAACGGAACGTAATAAGGATAGTATTAGGCCGGAAGGGGTATATAAACCTTTGTATTTGAAATATAAAAACACACAAACATTTAAAAACAGTTCGCTTTAAAAGAGTATCATGCCAACGCTGACGCCGAGGGACGAGGTCCACCTCGTTCGGCAGATGGTGCGCGCGCCGGATTTTGCGA
>JBFMAP010000023.1:0-9441 GCA_040755655.1 Microcaldota archaeon | reverse complement strand
GGTGGTGTTAGGGAGGAGGAGCGTGATAATTATCGCAACGCCCAGCGCGAGCAGGATTCCCCACCCTTCTGCATTGATCCCGCGCCAGAAAAGCCTAAGGTCCCCCTTCACCGCGCCGAGCGATATCCCGAGCACCGGGACAAGGAGGGGCGAGACGAGCATCGCGCCTATTATCACGGCCGCGCTGTTCGTGAGCAGCCCAAGCGTCGCAATCATCACTGAAAGAACGAGCATTATGAAAAAATCCCTCGAGGGCCGCGAGCCGGCGTTTATCTCCTCGCAGATCTTCTGCTTCTCGTCCTCGTCCATCTCGCCCAGGAACTTCTTTGATGACTCCTCAATCTTGCGGAGCATGATGAGAGTTAATTATCAGGGGTATTTAATGTTTTCGCGCGCAATCGCGTTTTCTGCGATACGTTTAAAAACAGCGTAAACCAAAGCCGAATCATGGAGCGCTTCGTCTTCAAGCCGAAACAGCGCGCGGTGTTCGTGCGGAGGTTCTGGCTTTTCTTAGCGCTCCCTGTGCTGCTCGTGCTCGTGCTGGCAGGATACGCGACGCTTGAGAACGAGGATCTGATGGTTGTGTATGCCGGCATCGGGGTTGCCCTCGTCTCGCTGATGGTTGGAGTCGCGCTCACAAAAATTCATCACCACGTAACCGAGTTCGAGCTTAACGAGAACACGATGATCTGCAGGAGGGGGATACTCCACCACGAGACAGAGACCGCCCCTCTCGAGATGATAACAGACGCGTCGCTCACGCGCGACCCGCTGGACTTCCTGCTTGGGAGCGCGAGCGTGAGGGTGAATACGGCTGGCGAGGCCGGGTACGAGATGAACCTGCGGTGGATGGACTCCGGGGATGCGTATCGGCTTAAAAAGAATTTGTTTGAGTTAAAGGACGCGAAACACGCGCGATTTGAGAGAAGCGACCTCCATGAGAAATGAGTTGACAAACGCATACCGCGGCCTGCCCGTAAGTTCTGAAGACGGCTGGTTGCCTGCCGAAACTCGCTTCGAGGGGGGGCTACACACGCAGCGTCCCCTGGGCCCAGAACAGAACGGACAGGAAGATTGCGTATATCAGAAGCATGACCGCGCCGTACTCGCGGTTGAGTTTTTTCTTCGTCTGCAGGATGTACCAGAACACCATGTTCGTGATGAGCAGGAAGCCCGCGAGCACGTCGAACATCGACATGTTTATGTTCGGGGGGTTGATGAGCGCGGCTACCCCGAGCACGAGCGTGAGGTTCACCATGCACGAGCCTATGGCATCCCCGAGCGCGAGCGAGGAGTGCCTGCTCGAAACCGCGGTCGTGCCAACTGCGAGTTCTGGGAGCGAGGTGCCCACCGCCAATATTGTGGCGCCTATGAACGAGCGCGCGAGGTTGAGCGCATCTGAAATCTTAATCGCGGAATCCACCACGAAGCCGGAACTTATTATCACTCCTGCGATGCCGACGGCGAAAAACAGGAATGCGCGCAGCGCCTCCTTGCGGCTGACATCCCCGCGCTCCCCAAGCGTCACCTTCTCCTTCAAAAGCGTGTAGATGTAAAACGCGAACAGCGCAAGGAGGATGAGGCCGTCGAGCCTGTCCAGTTTCGTCGTTATCATGAGGACTATGACGATTATCGAGGTTACGAGAAGTATTCTTGTTATGCTCAGCAACTCCTTGCTCCTCACGTATATCGTGGAGATGAATGCCGCGATTCCGAGCACGACGCACAGGTCCGTTATGTTCGAGCCTATCGCCGTCCCGACCGCAAGCGCGCTCTCGTTTGCAGATGACGATATTAAAGAGACGGAAAGCTCCGGCAGCGATGTGGACGTGGATATGAGGATGAAGCCGATCGTCGCCTCGCCAATTTTGAAGAAGCGCGCGAGTTTCACCGCGGACTCCACGACGAACTGGGAGGAGCGCGCTAGCACGAACAGGAATATGAAAAGAATCGTGAACTGCGAGAGTATGTCCATCCCCAAACCTCCGGATATCAGCCCGATCGCGCGCAGTTTACTTAGTTCGCCGTATGTAAACATCCCTTTTCGGGTAGGGGATCTCTATCCTCTCTTTCTTGTAGCGCGCGTGGAGCGCCTTTATGAATTCATGCCTCACGAGGTATTGGTCAACGAATTCGTTGACTCTTAGTATTACGCTGAATTCTATGCCGCTGTCTGCGAATTTTGAGTATCTGACGAAGGGCTCGAAATTCTGCACAGCACCCTTCACGCTTCGCTGTATCCCTTTTGCGACTTCGACGGTGACCCTTTCAACCTTTTTCAGGTCTGAGTCGTAGCTTACCGAAACCGGCATCACAACGGCCATCTCCTTTGAGGGGAGATGGTAGTTTATGAATATTGATTGCGCCATCTTGGAGTTGGGCACAACGACGATGTTGTTCGGGAGCATCCTTATCTGCGTGCTTCTCCAGCCAATCCTATCGACATAGCCCTCCTCGCCTGTTTCCAGTTTCACAAAATCGCCGACTCGGACCGGCCTGTCAACGTTCAGGTATACTCCGGCAAAAAAGTTCGCGAGCGTGTCCTGGAACGCAAGCGCAACGGCAAGGCTTGCGATTCCTAGAGATGCGAGGAGCGGGCTGACTTCTATCCCAAGCTCGCTCAGAATCATAATTGCTGCTATCACGAAAATGAACGCCCTGAAAATGCGCTTTAAAAACAGCGTGAGGTCCCTCATCGCGGCCACGGTTTTTGGCGGAGCTTCATCGAGATACCAGGCTACGACCGCGTCGCCGAGTTTTGTAATCGCATACGCGGCGATGATTATCACCGCAACTGTAAAGGACTGCGAAACGATGATGGAATACGGCGCAAAAGCAGGGAGGACGCTCAGGGCCCAGTACACGCCCAGCACGATTATTGCCAGGGAGAGCGGGCCGTCGATCGCTTCAAGAATCCGGTCGTCGAGCGTCGTCCTCGTCCTGCCGGTAAGATACTTGGCGTACCTGTTAAGCAGCGAGTAGATTATTTTTGCTGCTGCAAAGGAAACGAGGAATGCAAGCAGCACCCATGCGAAGTCGGTGAGTTCGATACCCATAAAACCAATTCCACGACATTTTTTAAATTTGTTGCTGCTCATCTGCGCTATTTCAAATCACGCCTGGCAGTTCGCCCAGGTCGGTTATGCCCACGTCCGCGACTTTTTTCAAACTTTCGCTCGCGTTTATCGCAACGCCGAACGCAGGCGTGCGGACCATGCACACGTCAGAGTCGCTGTTGCCGACCGCGACGCACTCCTCAATCCTCAAACCTTCCTTTCGCGCGAGCGCGCGCAGCGCCTTCGCCTTGCAGAGCGCTGTGGAGCAGCACTTCCTGTTCATGCGGATATCAACGTGGCCAGTGAATCTGCCTTCTTTTTGCCTCAGGAGCGGCGCGCGCACATAGTCCGCGCCCAACTTCTCCCTGAAATACTCCGCAATCGGCGAGAGCGCGCACGTGATGAGCGCAATCTTGAACCCGCGCGCTTTCAGTTCCTGTACTGCCTTCCTCGCGTTGCGCGCGAGCGGGATGCGCGCGCACACAGAAGCGACGTCCTCCTCTGTTTTGCCCTTGAATTTCTTCGCGACGAGGAGCGCGAGCTCTGTGTCCAGCAGCGTGCCCTCGTGAAGCATCTTCCTCCACTCGCCCAACTCCTCCTCGAAACCCCATTCCCTCGCGAACGCGTCCAAACTGTGTGATGCGAGAAGCGTGCCGTCCAAATCGAACGCCACGAGCCCCTTCCGCTGGAGAACTCCTGCCTTTTCCATTATAATGCGCGCGACCTCCTCTGCCATCAGAACCTTTTCCTCGAGCGGCCTCTTCTTGTGTATGAGCGCGCCCAAATCGACCTCCTTTATGCGGAGGTTCGCCTTCACCGCGTCCAGAAGGATTGCAATATCAACGCCCCAGTCGCTCACGAGCCGAAGTTTTCGCAGGAAGTCCCTGCGCGCGCAGAACTGCCCGCTTATGGGCTGGGAGAAGAGCACGTTCGGGAAAAGCAGCCTCATCAGCGGCTTCACCGTGAGTTCCGTAACCCGCCCGCGCTTCAGGGTGAATCCGGATTTTACGAAATCCGCCTCGCCGACCAGCACGGGCTTTATGAGCGAACTTATCTTCCGCGGCGTTATGTTCCCGAGGTCGGCATCAAGAAAGAGAACAACCTCGCCGCGCGCCTTTTTTATCCCCGTCTTTATCGCTGCGCCCTTGCCGAGATTTTTCTTGTGCCGCACCACGCGCGCGCCCTCCACGCGCGCGATTTTTCCGGTCCCGTCCTCTGACCCGTCGTCCACTACCAAAATCTCATTCACGTATCTGACCTGCCTCGCCGCGCGTATGACCTTCGCGATGTACGCGCTCTCGTTGAACGCGGGTATGACGGCTGAGACTTTTTCATATGGGCCTCTTTTCATCACGCACCGAAAGGGTTGCGCGCGCATCATATAAAAATTTTCGCTTTGCCCGCCCGCGCGCGAAACTCGCGGTACTCGCATCTTCGCTCGATAAATTGCGCGAGTGCGCGCGAAACCTATTTATAATTTGTCTCTGGAAACTTACACTGCTCCGGCGCATATTTAAGCGGTTTTGGAATTATTTGATTGCTATCTTACGTAATCTCCGGGGTGTTGTGCGCGATGGCTAAGGAGAAGGACCTGTCCCCGATTGTGGAGAAGTTCGAGGAGTTTTTCGAGGAGAGGTACGGCCGCAAGATTGAGGAACTCGCAGGCCGGTATCCTGAGAGAAGGAGCCTTCTTGTCGACTACCGCGACATCGAGAAGTTCGACCCAGAACTCGCGGACGAACTCGTGGAGCATCCAGAGGATTATTTGGAGGGCGCGCACGCCGCGCTTTCTGGCATTCCCGTGACAAAGGAGCCTGGAGTGAAGTTCGAGCCGCACGTACGAATCTACAATTTGCCTGATTATAATCTATTAATTCAGGACGTGGGCGCTGGGCAGATAGGAAAACTGATTGGAGTGAGCGGAATCGTCACGAAGCGCGCGGAAGTGAGGCCAAAAGTTAAAATCGCCGTGTTCAGGTGCGTGCACTGCGACGCAATCTATAAAATTCCGATGGACAAGGGAGAGTTCGTTCCGGAGGTGTGCCAGAGCTGCAAGCGCCGCGGGATGAAGCAAATAGATGAGGAGTCGTATTTCGTGGACTTGCAGCGCGCGGAGATGCAGGAACTTCTCGAGAAACTTCAGGGCGGCGCGCCTGCGAGCCATCTCGAGTTGTGGTTCGAGGACGATATCGTAAATTCGGTAATACCTGGCGACACCGTGCAGATAACCGGAATACTTCGAATAAGGCCGCCGATGAAGGGAAAGGGTCCGCATTTCTCGCAGTATTCGAAATTCGTCGAGGTCGTCCACGTTCACAAGGTTCAGCGCGAGTTCGAGGAAATTGAAATCACTAAAGAGGATGAAGCACGAATAAAAAAACTTTCAGAGGACCCGCTCATTTTCCCGAAAATCGTCTCCTCAATCGCGCCTGCAATTTATGGGCACGATGAGGTGAAGGAGGCTCTCGCGCTCCAGCTTTTCGGAGGCGCGCCCAACAAGGAGCTTCCTGACGGCGGGAAAATAAGGAGCGACATCCATCTTCTGCTGATTGGGGACCCAGGAGCCGCTAAATGCGTGAGAGGGGACACGAAAGTTGTTCTTGCTGATGGCTCCATTGAGAGAATTGGGGATATTGTAGAGGCCGAACTCGCGAGCAAGAAGGTCGAGGGCGTGGAGGACGGGGTTTACGCGAGGAGCAACCACGATATCCTCTCGCTTGATGAAGATGGGAAGGTTGAGGAGGAGAAGGCAACCATATTCTGGAAATTGGAGGCGCCTGAAAATATTTTTGAAATTGAAACCTCGTCAGGAAAGCGGGTTTCAACCACACCCGAGCACCCGTTTTTCGTGCTGGGCTCCGACGGGTTTGTGAAAGCAAAAAAAGCTGAGGAGTTGGAGAAGGGCGAGTTCATCGCAACCCCGCGCACACTTCCAATAAAAGGCGCGCGCCAGCGCCTTCCAGAAGTCAGAAGAGGAAAAACGAACGCGAGCCACATAAGAATTCCCGAATTTCTGACGCCCGATTTTGCGAGGGCGCTGGGCTATCTGACTGGCGACGGATACGTTCGCAGGACAGCATCCTACGAGATAAGTTTTACTAATTGCGACAATGCGCTGCTGGATGATTTCAGAGAAATACTGCTTTCCGAATTTGGTTTGAAAACGAGTTTGAAAATTGACAAGCGAAATGGCGTGAGAAGCGCGTCTGCGTTTTCTGTTGAACTCGGTGAGATTCTTGAGAAGATGGGGATGCTCGCGAGTTCGCAGGAGAAAAAAATACCGCGCGAAATTCTAAAGAGCCCTAACGGGGTTGCGCGCGAGTTCATAAGAGCGTACTTTGACTGCGAGGGCTCTGTGAGAAGCAAGCGCGGGGACATCTACGCGGTTTCTTACAGCAGGGAGCTTTTGGAGGAGATGCAGATACTCCTGCTTAGGTTTGGAATAATCTCGCAACTCCATGCGACGCACTCGCGCGCAACAAATTCACCATCACACGAGAAAACTGAATATTACCGGTTGGCAATAAGCGGCGAGAACGTTAAAATTTTCCACGAGCGCATTGGCTTCGGTTCCGAGGCGAAAAAAGACAGACTGCAAAAAATACTTTCAAATAGAGAGTTCAACACGAACATCGACGTTGTTCCTAATCTAAAGAACGTACTAAAGGAAACGCGGCTCGCGCTCGGCTTGAGCCAGTTTGAGTGCGGAATAACGCGGAGCACTTACCAGCATTTTGAGAAAGGGGATAGAAATCCGTCGCGCGCAACGCTCAGAAAAATCGTTTCCGCATTTGAGAGAAAACTGGGCGCGGCGGGCGCGAGCGAGTGCGGGAGAAACGTGTTGCTGTTGAGAACGCTGGTGAATTCTGATATTTTCTGGGACAGGGTCGTGCGCGTGGAGCGCGCGAAACCGGAAGAGGACTGGGTTTATGACCTGCAGGTTGAGCCCTTCCACAACTTCATCGCGAACGGGATGGTCGTGCACAACACGCGCTTTCTGCAGTACATCTCCGACCTCGCGCCCAAGAGCATTTACGTCAGCGGAAAATCCGTAACAGGAACAGGGCTTACCGCCGCCGCGGAGAAAGATGAACTAGGCGACGGGGGCTGGACGCTGAAGGCAGGCGCGCTCGTGCTCGCGAGCGGAGGCCTCGCGGCAGTGGACGAGTTCGACAAGATTGACGAGGTTGAGCGCGGCGCTATGCATGAAGTGATGGAATCGCAAAGCTATCACCCGAACACGAAGCTCATGCTTTCTGATGGAAGGGAAGTAAAGATTGGAGAGCTTGCTGATGGGCTGATGGAAAAAAATGCGGCTCGCGTCGTGCGTGCTGAGAATTGCGACGTGCTGGAGTTGCGCGAGGATGAAGGCGCGGTAAGGCTGCTTACAACTGATTTCAGAAAAATTACACCCGTAGCCGCGACTCAGGTGAGCAGGCACTCTGCTCCTGAAAAATTTGTGCGCGTGAAATTGAGGACCGGAAGAGAGTTATTTGTAACTCCTGAGCATCCCTTCTGGGTTCTCGGAGAAGCAGAAATAAACGTCGTGCCTGCGAGTGAGCTGAAAAAAGGAATGTTCGTTCCGATGCCGCGCGCGCTTCGCGTAGAAGCAAAGGAAAAGGAGAGCGAGGAGGCGCGGAGGTTCTATCGTCTGCTCGGTTACTATATCACGGATGGGGGATACGAGCTTAACCGCGGGATTAAAAACGGAATAAATTTCACGAATAAGAATCAGGAACTCGTGAGCGAGTTCGCTGAGCTTGGAGAGGGCGTGTTTGGTCTCAAGCCGTATATGCAGTGGAGAGAAGACAGGGAAATTGGCGCGGCAAGGTTCATCTCAAAATCAGTTGTGGAGAAAATGCTCTCGCTTGACGCGCATATGCTGGATACGTGCGCAACGCGCAGGATTCCGCCGAAGCTGATGGGCGCGGACGAGCAGAATATCGCGCAGATGCTTTCCGCTGCGTTTGAGGGTGATGGGTGCTTCAGCAAGAACACTGTTGGACTCGTGAGCCCGAATAGGGAGTTTGTCGAGCAGGTGCAAACGCTTCTGCTGAGATTTGGAGTCTGCGCGCGTATTTTCAGAGATAAAAAGGTGTGGAGGCTCACGATAAACGGCGCCGACAATCTCTCGCTATTTAAGGATAAGATAGGGTTTATTTCTGAAAGAAAGAACGCGCGCCTGGAGAGTTACTTGAAGAGAAAACTCGTTTATCGCACGAACACGGATATTATACCGAACGCAGCGCCGCTTGTTTTCAGGTGCCTTAAGGAGTTGAAGATTCGCCAAAAGGAGGCCGCAGGCTTCACCTTGTGGGCGCAGAAGAGAGGGTTTAATTTCACGCGCGGGCTTTTCATAAGAGTGCTGTGCGCTCTCGAGGAAAAAGTTGGGAAAATTAAAGATGCGGCTGCACGCATTGAAACAGCGAAAACCGTTAAGGAGCTCGTAAGCATCCGTGAGAGCCTGAATTTCTCACAGTCCGACGTTGCATCTGGCGACAATAGACTCAGGCATCTTGTCTCATACTACGAAAGAAATAACTCGCATCTAGAAAGAATGAAGGAGTTGCTGCGCGCGTGCTGTGAACGAAAACTCGCGGTTTCAGAAAAGGTAGGAAAACTCAGCTGGCTCGCGAATTCTGAACTCGGGTGGTGCGAGGTCGAGCGCGTCGAGGAAGTCGAGAACGAGGGCGTAGAATGGGTTTATGACGTCGCCGTGCTGACAAAGGCGTTTGTTTCCGAGTGCGCGATTCTGCACAACAGCGTCAGCGTCGCAAAGGCGGGCATCGTCGCGAAGTTCCGCGCGAGAACGTCCATCCTCGCAGCCGCGAACCCGAAGTTCGGAAGGTTCGACCCGAACAAGTTTGCCGCCGACCAGTTCGACATCCCCCCGACACTTCTATCGCGGTTCGACCTCATATTCCCGATTCGCGACGTGATGGACGAGGAGAAGGACAGGAAACTGGCGGACCACATGCTTTCCTCGCACAAACTCGCGGGATTGAAGGCGAGCGAGCGCGCGGCGAAGGGGAAAGCGGAGGTTGTGGAGACGACGCCGATAAAGAAGGAAATGCTGAAGACGTACATCGCGTACGCGCGCAAGAGCGTGCACCCCACGCTCACTGACGAGGCGACCGAGAAGATAAAGGATTTCTACGTGGAGTTGAGGAAGATGGGCGCTGCGCAGGGCGCTGTTCCAATCACGCCCCGCCAGGTTGAGGGGCTGATAAGGCTCGCGGAGGCGAGCGCGAAATCCCGCCTTAGCGAGAAAGTGGAAATTGTTGATGCGGAGCGCGCAATCAAACTGACCAACTTTGTTCTGCGCGAGGTTTACATGGACCGCGAGATGAAACGCATAGATATTGACATCGGCGCGACCGGAATG
>JBFMAP010000022.1:0-9900 GCA_040755655.1 Microcaldota archaeon | reverse complement strand
ACGAGAGCGGGGAGGTCGAATTCCACATACTTGAGAACACGGCGTATTCTGTGAGCGCGAGCTTCTCGAACAAGAACGCGTCCGCGAGGGCGTCAATCACAGGCGACAAGGTTGAAACTCTCAGGATATTGAATTACAACTACAGTCTCGCGGTGCGCGCCACGGACAACGCGCGCAGGCCGATTGAGGGTGTGAAGGTGAGCGCGGTCGCTGCGCGCGGGGTCGGGGCGTACGCCGGCGTGACGAACGATGAAGGCGTTGTGGAATTCAGGGATATGAGTTCGAACGAGTTCAAACTGACGGTCGAGTACGAGAAACTCGTGCAGAAGAGGAGCGTGAAATTCCTGAGCGACTACAATGAGGAGGTTTTTGTTTTCAACATCATGGTGCCTCCGGTTGATGGAAACATAACCCCGCCTTACAACTACTCGAACTATAGTAATGGTAATGCCAGCGACGGTGGAGGAAAACTTGACGTTATCAGCGTCATAGTGTTCGCGCTCGGCGCGCTGGGCTATCTCGTGCTCGTCGTGGCTGTGTCCGCGCTCATCGTTCTCGCGCTCATTTTGATAAGGAGGGGCGCGCTCCTGTACACGCTCGCGCGCGTGTGGGAGTACGTGAAACTGAAAATCCAGAGAAAGTGAGTTGTAGCAGGCGCAATATATTTAATACAACGCGCAAAATACTTATTGGTGAGACTATAGCCGCGAGGAACATTGAGGTCGCGAGGCTTGGCCGCGACGGGAGCGTCAGGATTCCGAAAACAGTGCTCGAGAGCGTGGGCGCGAGCGAGGGCAGTTATTTCGTGATAACCGAGAACCCGCAGTACGGCGAGATAGTGCTGCACGCGATAAACGAGCCTGACAAGATGCTGTACGAAATCAAGGTGGAGATGAGGGACGTGCCTGGCTCGCTTGGGGCGTTCTGCAACATACTCGGGAGCGCGAACGCGAACATAGAGAGCGTGACGCAGATGCCGAGCGGGAAGAACGCGAGCGTCATATTCGTTGTCGACATGGGGAAGGCGAAACTCCCGCGCGAAAAACTGCTGGAGAAATTATCAGCGGCGCGAAGCGTGCTCAAGGTCGAGATGCGGCCCCTGAGCCCGTAGCCGCGCGCAAGGTGATTGAGTGAGGATACTTCTCGCAACAACATCTATTCACGTTACGAAACTCGCCGCAAAATTTGTTGAGACGGTGTGCGGGGACGCTTCGAAATGCCACGTGTTCGGGGTGAGCGTCTTTCCAAGCGTTTTCAGCGCAGCCTCAACGCTAGCCCAGTCCTCGTTCGCAGGAGAGGACATCAGAAACGAGTATTTGAAGTGCCTGCGCGACGCAGAGGACGAGTTCACGTCGCTGGGCGCGAAGGTGGAGACGCACCTTCTCGAGGGAATCCCCTCGATGGAAATCCTCTCGTTCGCTGAGAAGGAGAAAGTTGATATAATTATGATAGGCGGGGAGGCGCGCAGGACCTGGGAGAAGTTCATAGTTGGAAGCGTTGGCGACCAGGTGATAAAGAACGCGAAAGTTCCGGTTGTGGTGCTGCACTAGAAGTAGGATGGAAGGAAGCAGAATATCGCCCGCTCATTTGAACATCAGAAGATATTTCTTCTCGTATTCTTTGTGGCTGCCTATAAAAAACACAGTTCTTGTCCTTGCATTTTCGTCAATCAGATATAACGCGCGGTAGTCGCCAATTCCGAGAATCCATATGTCGCGGTGTTTCTTGAGCGTTCTTGCTGGACGGAGTGAGCTTAACGCCTCCAGTTTCTTTTTTACCCTACCGCGCACAGCCTTGTCAAGCTTGTTCAGCACTGCGAGCGCTTCATCGGTGATAAGGACGCGGTATTTCTCATCACTTGAAGGCATCAGACCAACTCAGATGTCCTCAACCCTGTGAACTCGCGCTTTCCCTGTTTTCAGTCTGCGCAACGCCGGCTCTGCGTCCTTGTACATAACCTCCTCGATGATTTCCTCCTTGGACTTTATCACTCCATACTTTGCCGCGAGCTCCATCGCGCCAATCCTGAAGATGTCCGCCTTGGACTTGAAGACGCCGAGTTGCAGCAGCCTCTCGACCGCCTTCTCGACGTTCCCCTCGTATTGCAGCATTGTGGATTTCATAAGCGTTCACCTCGGGTATATATACAAGTATTGTATATATAAACCTTCCCTCATCTAGGCGCTGATTTTGGCTGCCTTGCCGCTCGCGCGCTCAGGCGCGCTCCTCCTTTTCGAAAAGCCTCTCGATGATGGCGCCGTACGCGGGCCGCGTGATGAGCACGCCGAGCGTGACCCCGAGAATGGTGGAGGTCGC
Source organism: Microcaldota archaeon (assembly GCA_040755655.1). GTDB lineage: Archaea > Micrarchaeota > Micrarchaeia > Burarchaeales > JBFMAP01 > JBFMAP01. The sequence continues at coordinate 7,584 of JBFMAP010000022.1, read as the reverse complement.
GAAGCCGATGATTTCCACGAGCCCTGAGAAAAGAAGCGGGATGAGCGCGACCGTCGCGACGATTGCGTTCGTGACGATGATGAAGAACGCCTTCTCGAGTTTCCTTTTCGCGCTCCCCTCGCCTGCGGCCGCAGTATCGCGCTTAAGCAGCTCGTCTGTGACGACTATCTGCGCGTCCACGCTCGTGCCGAGCGCGGCGATGATGCCTGCCATCGCGGATAGGTCGATGGTGAACGAGCCCACGATGGCCACGAGGATGATGATTTCCGCGATTGAGATGAGAACTATTGGGATGATGACCTTGGGCGTGCGGTAGCGCACTGAGACGAGGAGGACGATTGCGAATAGCGCCGCGAGCGCGCCTATCACGCTGTACCTCAGGAATTCAGCGCCGAGCGGCGCAGGGATGGTGGTGGTGCTGCCGACGACTACGCGCACCGGGAGCGCGCCGCCGCTCAGTATGCTCTTGAGTTCGCGCGTCTCATTCTGCGCGAAACTGATCCTGTCGTAGTAGGTCGCCCCTTGCGCAGGCCCGCTTATCTCGAACGACTGGAGCACCTGCCCTTCTGTGACACCAGGCGTGAGGACTGGCGCTGAGCGGAGCCCGACCGCGTTCCACCTGTTCACAGAAATCTTTTCGTCGCGCGCCTGAATCAAGGGCCGCATGTCCTCCTCGCTCTTTGTGATTACAGTGAGGTTGAACGTCTCGTTCAGTTCGCGCAGGATGTCCGCGCTCGTGTTCTCCGAGATTATGACTTTTTTGTCCGTGTAGTTCTTCGCGGCGAGTTGCGATTTGAGGTCGTCCCAGTTTTTCAGAATGAATATCGGTGTTGTCTCGTTCTCGCGCCTGAGCAAATCCTGCAGAGCGCTTAGCGCCTCTGTCTCAGTGAGCTCCTCCCCGCCAGTGAGTTCGTCAGTTGTGAGTATAAGTATGGCGTCTTCAGGCCTGTCGAGGAACATGTAAACAGGATATTCGGCCTTCCCTTTCACGAGGCTCGCGAACCTCTTCGCAGCGTCGAGGTTGATTGCGAACGAGACGCGCCACTGCACCTCCTCGCCTATTGTGATTGGCTCGCTCGGCTGGATGCTGCCAGGGAGGATGGATTGGTCGGTCAGCACTATCCGCCCGTCGACAACGCCCTCGAACTTCCCCTGCTCGCGCACAATCCTCTCGATGTCTTCCACGAGGCGGGAGTCGCCCTTCGCGACCTCCACGTATACCTCCCTGTCGCCGATTCCCTTCACAACCACCTGCGTGAGCCCGAACTTCGTGACGCGCGTCTTTATCGTGTTTATTATGTCGTTCATCGTGGTGGTGTCCACAGGCTCCTCGAACGTGATTGGTATCCGCGTCCCGCCCTCGAACTCGATTCCGAAGCGGATGCCGCGCACTGCAGCGAGGAGCAGCGCGCCTGCTACTATAAGCACGAGAATCTGAATCCTCCTGTCGTTATACCATCTTTCCATTTCTATCCCCTATCAACCATGCGCGTGCGCGTGCTCGTGTTCGTGCCCATGCCTCCTGTGTTCGATATACCACAGAATGATGACCGCGTTTATGCCCCAGGTCGCGAATATGTCGCCCACGAGCCCGCAGATTGCAACCGCGGAGATTTGATAATATGTCGATATGTGCGTTACCATCGAGAGTACGAAGAGCGCGCTGAACGCGAGAATCGCGGCACCGCTCATCGTGAGCCCTGTCTTCATCGTCTCGTACGCGCGCTCGCGCGCAGTCCCCTCTGTCCTCTTCAGCGTGCGGATGGTGAGGAGCATGTCAGTGTCAAGCGAGAAGCCGATGAGCATGAGGAGAGCGGCAAAGGAGGGAAGCGTTAGGGGTATGTTGAAAACCACCATCCCGCCCATCGCGATTACAACGTCGCTGACAGCGCCTGAAAGGACCGCAAGGGAGGGCACAACGGTTCTGAAGACAATGAAAACGACGATGATGGTGAGGACCGCAGAGAGCATGACCACGTTCACCGCCTTCTGCAGGAAGAGTTCGCTGAGCGAGGGGCTCACGTATTTGAACGAGGCGGACGAGGCGTCGAATTCCAGCCCCTGGCGCTCGATGACGCTGAAAATCCGCGCCTTGTACGCCGCGCGCGCCTCGCTGCTGTAGTTGCTGAGCAGAGCCTCGAGCGCGTTCAGGTCCTCGGACTTTTCGAGTTTCCTGCCGAGAATGAACTCTGTGTTCGAGATGATGATGTCCGCGTAGGAGTTCGCGTCAGCGCGCGTTGAGGCGAGCCTGCCCCTGTACTCAGCGAGTTCCTTCTCGAGCTGCGGTGCAATGTCAGGCGTGGCGTTCCTCAGCCTCGTCTCGATGCCGAGTATGTCCACCTCGTACGCGTTCGCCTCTGTGACTTTCGCGTGGAACGGCGCGAGGTTCTTCTCGGCGAGCGCGAGGTGCTCGTCCTGCTCGAGCTCTATCTCGAGCCCAGTGCCTGACGCGACAGGATACGAGTTCACCATGACCTCGCGCGCCTTCAGCTCCCTCCCGAGCGCGTCCTTGAGCGCGCCCTCGTTGAAACTTGAATTTGTCGTGAGCGAAATCAGCGTGCCTCCTTTCAAATCTATGCCGCGCGGAAGCCCAACGAAGAAAATGAGGTAGAGTGAAAGCAGTATGAGCGCGAGCGGGATGACCGCGAGTTTCCTGTAATCCCCTGCGTATATGTTTGGAAGCTCAAAATTCATTCAACCACGAACGGCAACAAATTTACACAGATTTGGACAGGTAAGATTAATAAAAGTTTAAAAAGTTTAAAACGGTTTTCACGCGAGCTTCGCCGTCGGCCTGAAGCCCTTCAGCCTGAGCGAGTTGAAGACGACCGAGACTGAACTGAACGCCATCGCTCCTGACGCGATGATCGGGCTGAGAAGAAGTTTCTCCCCTAGCAGCGGCGCGAGCGCGCGCACTGCAGGGAGCGGGAACGCGAGGAAGTAAAGCATCCCTGCCGCGATTGGGATGCCTATTATATTGTATATAAACGCCCAGAAGAGGTTCTGCTTCACTATGCCCATTGTTTTCCTGCTCAGTTGAACCGCGACGACGACACCGCGCGGGTCGCCTGACATGAGCGTTATGTCCGACGCCTCCATCGCTATGTCGGTTCCTGTGCCGAGCGCGATTCCCACATCAGCCTGCGCGAGCGCTGGCGCGTCGTTTATCCCGTCCCCGACCATGCCGACAACCTTTCCCTCGCCCTGAAGTTTCTCCACCTCCTCCTCCTTGTCCTCTGGCAGAACCTCTGCGAGAACGCGCTCGATTCCAGCCCCGCGCGCAATCGCCTCTGCGGTTTTCTTGTTGTCACCTGTGAGCATCACAACCTCGAGCCCCATTTTCTTCAACTCGGAGACCGCGTCGCGCGCGCTCGGCTTCAGGGTGTCCGCAACAGAAAGCGCTCCGGCGGCTTTTCCATCAACAGCAACAAAAACACTCGTCTTTCCCTCCAGTGAAAATTTTTCAGCGCCGGAAAGCGGACGCACGTCCACGCGCTTATCGCGCATTAACTTTTCATTCCCAATCAGCACTTTTTTCCCACTCACGCTCGCGGAAATTCCGAAACCCGGAAGAGCCTCGAAATTGTCTGGGGCGCGCAGTTTGATTTTTTCGTTTTTCGCCGCGCGCGCGACCGCCTCGGCAATCGGGTGCTCTGAATCCTTCTCGGCGCTCCCGGCGTAGAAAAGCACATCCTTACGCTCGAAGCCGCGCGCAGGAGCGACATCAGTCACCTCAGGCTCGCCCTTTGTGAGCGTGCCTGTCTTGTCGAACACGATGGTGGTTATTTTTTGCGCGGTCTCCAGACTCTCCGCATCCCTTATGAGAACTCCGTTTTCAGCGCCCTTTCCTGTGCCGACCATTATCGCCGTAGGCGTGGCGAGCCCGAGCGCGCACGGGCACGCGATTACGAGGACGCTGATCGCGTTAAGGAGCGCGAGAGTTGGCGTTTGCGGCGAGTAAACGAACCACGCAACGAATGTGACAAGAGCGAAAAATATCACTGCAGACACAAACACGCCTGCAACCTTGTCCGCGAATTTCTGTATGGGCGCCTTTGAGCCCTGCGCCTCCTCCACCAGTTGAACTATCTGCGCGAGCGCGGTGTCCTCGCCGATTTTCGTTGCCTTGAATTTTAGCGCGCCCATCCTGTTGAAAGTTCCTCCGATGACCTCGTCGCCCTTCCTCTTGTCCACTGGCATGCTCTCGCCTGTGAGCATCGACTCGTCCACGCTGGAGCTGCCCTCAAGGACAACCCCGTCAACGGGTATCCTCGCGCCCGGGCGCACGACAACGACGTCGCCAAGGACGACCTCGCTCAGTGGAATCTCAACCTCTTTTCCTTCGCGGAGCACGAATGCAGTTTTCGGCGCGAGCTCCATCAGTTTTCTTATCGCCTCAGAGGTTTTTCCTTTCGCGCTCGCCTCCAAAAATCTACCGAGAATAACGAGCGTGATGATGAGCGCTGACGTGTCGTAATAGACCGCGGGCGAGAGCCCGCCTGCGCTGAAAAGTTTGGGATAGAACGTGGCGAGCGCGCTGTAGGCGAACGCGGCGGATGTGCCGATTGCGATCAGGCTGTCCATTCCAACGCTCCTTCTCCTCAGGGACGCGATGAAGCCCTCGTAGAACCTCCAGCCGGCCCAGAACTGAACAGGAAGCGTTAGGATGAAAAGGACGCGCAAATCCCCAAGAAGGGCAGGAATGAATGGAAGAAGTTCCCTGTTGCTCCCCAGAAACACGAGCACGCTTAGTACTGCGCCAACGTACAGCCTGAGCCTTAGAGCGCCTATCTCCTCGCGCCTCATGTGCGCCTCGTGGTCCTCGAGAGCCGCGGTCCAGCCAACACGCCCGCCCTCGCCAGCGCGCACAACTTTATAGCCCGTGTCCCTCACAACCTTATCGATGTCGTGATGAGAAACGAGCGACTCGTCGTATTCCACGCTTGCGCGCTCTGTCGCGTAATTCACGTTCGCGCTTTTCACGCCAGGTAAATTTTTGAGCGCGCCCTCTATGTCCACGGCGCACGTGGCGCAGTGCATACCCTGGATTGAGATGGTTTCCTTCTTTACCTCGCCGCGCCCGGGCTCGCGCGCGTGCTCGCCTGCGTGCGCGCGTCTACGCTCGCTTGCATGCTCGTGTTCGTCCTTGTGCTCGTGCTCGCCTGCGTGCGCGCGTTCGCGTTCGTCAGGCGCGTGTTTGTCGTGTGTTGTTTCGCGCGCGTGTTCGTGTTCATAGTGTGCTGGTCCGTGCGCGTGCTCGTGTTCGTGCCCCCTGGTTTTGGAATCGAACTTTTTCTTGCACGCGAGCGAGCAGAAATAGTATCTCTTGCCTCCCCTAACCGAAACCAATTTGGCTTTTTCTGCTTTCTTCTCGTCAACCTTCATTCCGCAAACAGGGTCTGTTGCCATTCTACACGCCTGCGGCGCGCGCGCCGCACTTCTCACAAACCTTCAGTTCGCCCCATTTCTCCAGATAGGTCAGGACCGCGAGCGCGTACATCAGGTGGCTCAGCATCGAGGGCGAAACAGACAGGGGCTCGCCGGTGTATGGATGGAGCTGCTCTGGGAGAAGCCCTGCAGGCTGGGCGCGCTCAGCAGCCCATGCGATGAGTTTTTTCGCCTCCTCGAGTTGCGCGAGCGTCTTCGCGCACCTCGCCTCCCAGCACGCGAGCAGGAGCGTCGCGCCGACCCAGGGGTTTCCCGCGACGTTTTTCGTGTCGTTCGTTTTCTGGTGGTACGGGTCGTTCTCGTACCTCGCGAGCCCGCCGACCGCTGTGCTCACCAAGAGCCTCTCGCGCGTTTTCTTGAGCGTGGCATCGACGCGCGCGTCGTTGTGGGGAAGGAAGCCGAGTTCGAAAAACCCGAACAAACTCGCGTCGAACAACTTGTCCTTCTCGAACGCGCCGTCGCGCGGATAGAGCGCGCGTACGAACCTCTTCTCCTTTTCGCTGTAGAGGTATTTCACCGCCGCGTCCCGTATTTCCTTCGCGGCCTTCGCGTACCTCGCCTCGGCCTCGGCGTCGCCGAAAAGGCTCGCGAAATTCCTCGCGCCCACGAGACCTGAATAAACCGCCCCGCACGTGAAACTGAAAATCCCGTACCTCTCGCCCCACATGTCGTAGCCTGCCTTCGGCAGGCGCGTGCGGTTGTCCCTGTGCTGCGCGAGGAAGTCGGCCGCTGGCCTGATGAGGGTGTCGTAAAGCGGCCTGACGAATTCGACGTCCCTGTGCTGGAGGTAGTGCCTCCACAGCCCGTACAGGACGAGCGCGGTCTCGTCCTCCTGAACAGGGAGTTGCGATTTCCCTGATTTCACCCAGGGGTACCACGAGCCCCCGAGCGAGCCGTCAGGCGCGTACTTGTGGAGGAGGAACCCGCTGCTCGTGAGCGCGCGGTTGCAGAAGAGGAAAAATCTTTTTGAAACATCGTGGTAACCCAGTCTGTCGAAAACGAACGCCGCGATCGCGCCCTCGCGCGGCCACATGTAGTTGTACATCTCCTTCCCGAGATGGAGCGCGTCGCTGTCGCACGCGGAGATTATCGCCCCGCCGGCGTCCGAGTGCGCGCGCATTATCATCAGGCTCGTCTTGAAAACCTCTGCGCACCTGTGGTCAAGGTCGTCGAGTTTGGGCACGTGCCCCTCGAGCCATCGTTTCCAGAAAATCTCGGTGTCGTTCAGCAGGGTTTCGGGCTTGCGCCCGAGAACGAACTCGTGCAGCGCCTTAACCTCTGTGAAATTCGCGCCGACCGCTATCCAGTAATAGAAAGTTTTTTCGGAATTCTTTTTCACGTCCAGTTTGAACGAGATGGTGCTGTCGACAGAGCCCTGCGCGACCGGGTTGCAGCTCAGCCTTCCGTCCTCGGCGTCCCTGTAAGTCCCCTCGGAGCCGCCGAACTCCGCGAGCCCTGTGGCGTACTCGTGAATTCCTCTGTCCTTGTTCCCGCCAGAAATTAGAAAATAAGTATCACGCTTGTAATGGATTATCGAGTCCAGCGCAGGGTCGTACAGCGCGGTGTCGCCCAGCGTCTCCCCGCAGATGTGGAAGTCCTGGTTGAAGAAAACGGTTATCTCCCTGTTCCTCGAGTCCAGGTTCCGCACCGCGATTTTTTTGATGAAGATGTTTTTCTCGTAATGCACGGCGTCGCTGATCCTCAATTCAACCTTCAGCCCCTCGTTGAGCGCAACCACCTCGGAAACGAGAGCGTCCTTCCTGTATCTTATTGTTTTTTTCCAGCCGGCGTCGAGCCACGAGAACGAGTTGTTCGCGAAAACGCCGATGCGGTGGCGGTGCCCGCCCACGTGGTTGAAAAGCCCCACGCGCGGGTAGTAGAAATCGCGGATGGACAGGTTGCGGTCCATGTTAACGAATATTTTCCCGTTTCCGAACACCAACTCTCTGGGCATATTACCACGCAGAAATAATTGCAAAAGCAAAGTCGGTTTTATTTGCGCGTTCATATTTTTATATGTATGTTTCAAAAGCAGTGAAGACGATAATTATACGGATTAGGCAAAAGATGTGAAGGCTTTTCTTGTTGGGTTTTAATATCTTCTGCGTCCTTTTGATAGGAAGTACCAAAAAGCAA
>JBFMAP010000021.1:0-9926 GCA_040755655.1 Microcaldota archaeon | reverse complement strand
GGCATACTTAAATTGATGAAAGGCGAAAAGGACAGGCGCGCGAAATTCATATCCGCGCTCGCCTACTACGATGGAAAAAAAGATAAGAAAATAAAAATAATAACCGGCTCGTGCGCTGGAAGAATTTCTTTCCGCGCGCGCGGGAAGGGCGGGTTCGGGTACGACCCCATATTCATTCCTGAAAATCACGATAAAACTTTCGCGGAGGATTTGAAAACGAAGGCGCGCGTCTCGCACCGCGTGCGCGCGCTTGAGAAACTGGCGCGCATGTTAGTTGTATAGTGGTTTCCTATGGCTAAGATGCATTCAAAGAAAAAAGGAAAAAGCGGCTCGAAAAAGCCGACGACGAAGGTTGTTCCGGAGTGGGTGGAATTCTCGGCGCAGGAGGTGGAGGAGTTCGTCCTCAAGCACGGGAAGGAGGGGATGAGCGCGGCCGCCATAGGGCAGCTCCTGCGCGACAGTTACGGAATCCCGAGCGTGAAGACTCTCACAGGAAAATCGATAACGAAAATTTTGAAGGACGGCGGGGTGAAAATCGACTACCCCGAGGACCTGCTCAACCTCATGAAGCGCGCTGTGCGCGTGCGGAGGCACATGAAGGAGAACAGGGGCGACGTGCACAACAAGGTGAAACTGATACACATCGAATCGAAAATAAGGAGGCGCGTGAATTATTACAGGCGCGCTGGCATACTGCCCAGGGACTGGGCATACACGCCCGAGCAGGCGGAACTTCTCGTGAAATAGCGAATGGTAGCAGTTGATGATTTATTCGGTGATTATGGATGGCGAAGGGAAAACTCGTTGACAAATGGAAGACGAAGAACTGGTACACCGTTTACGCGCCGGAGATGTTCGAGAGCAGGGAGATCGCGCACCTCGTCGCAGGCGACGAGTCGAGCCTCATAAACAGGAGGATTCAGGTTAGCCTCGCGGACCTCATCGGCGACATGAGCCAGGTCTACACGATTCTCCACTTCAGGATAACGGGCGTGAAGGGGAAGAGTGCTTACACGAAGTTCATAGGGCACGAGCTCTCTAAAAGCTACCTGCGCACGCTCGTGAGGAGGCGCAGGAACATAATAAGCGAGGTCGTCGACGCGACCACGAAGGACGGCGTGCCTGTCCGCATCAAACTGAACATCTTCACCGCGAGGAAGGCGAGCGGCCGCGCGCGCACAGCGACGCATCTCGCGCTCGTCGAGGAGACAAAGGCGCGCGCGAAGGAGATGGACTTCTCGCAACTCGAGCAGGAAATCGTCTTCGGGAAATTCCCAGGAAGGCTGTTCAACAGGATAAAGAAAATCGTGCCTATTAAGCGCGTCGAGGTCCGCAAGACAGAGGTCGCTGAAGTCTTCAAAGAGGTCAAGGAAACAAAGGAAGCAAAGGCTGGCTGAGTGCATGTCCCACTCCACATCCTACGCTGATTTTAACTGGAAATCCCTCGGCAGGATTAGCAAAAATACCACGCTCATAATCCCAGTGGGCGGTCTCGAGGCGCACGGCACACATCTTCCGCTTGACACGGACACCCGCATCCCGCACGCGCTCGCGCTCGAGCTCGCGAAGCGAACGGACTCCCTTGTTCTTCCCCCGATAGAATACGGCTACACATACACTCTGAGAATTTTTCCAGGAACGGTTTCATTGCGCTCGCGCACCCTCTACCTTCTCGTTCGCGATTTGGTGGGCGAGTTGGTTCGCAACGGCTTCAGGAAAATCCTCTTCCTCAACGGGCATGGCGGGAATGGCGCGGTCATCCGCCAAGTTCTCAAAGAACTAGAGGATGAGGTTGATTTCCGCGCGTGCGTCGTGAGTTGGTGGGAGATAAAAGAGATAGGCGCGAGCGTCGGCCACGCTGACGCAATTGAAACCTCGCTCTACCTCCACGTTAATCCAAATTACAAACTTCCTAGAGTTAAAATTGAAAAATCAAGAAACTATTTCGGCAGCGTGATTCCCACTCCTAAAAATTCCTTCACGCCCTCTGGCTACGCTGGCGACATCAAAAATATCTCGCGCGCTCGCGGTCAAAAAATTGCAAAAATAATAATCAACAAACTCGTCACGCTCATAAAAAATGATTTGCTTCTGGAGGAGAAATGATGCTTCAGATTGGCGTGATCGGCTCGCGCGCAACGAAAAACAGGAAGGCGCTCGCACTCGCGCGCGACGTTGGAAAAGAAATTGCGAGGCGCGGTGCGGTATTGGTTTGCGGCGGGCTCGAGGGAGTTATGGAAGCCGCGTGCGAGGGCGCGAAAAGCGAAAGGGGAATTACTGTTGGAATTCTTCCAGGAAGCGACGTTCGCGCAGCAAACAAATTCGTCGACATAAAAATTGCAACCGGGATGGGCTGGGCGCGCAACCAGGCAGTCGCGCTCTCCAGCGACGGGATAATAATGATTGAAGGAGAATGCGGCACGCTCAGCGAACTGTGCCTCGCGTGGGCCGAGGGAAAACCCGTTGTCGCGCTCGCCACGAGCGGCGGTTATGCTGAAAAGTTCGCAGGCGCGCGCGTGGATGAAAAGCGCGAAGATAAAATTCACGAGGCGAAAAATGCGCGCGAGGCCATTGATAAACTGTCCAAATTGTTGAAAAAGAAAAGGAGATGATTCTATGTTTCCTGGAATGGGAATGAACCCGAAGCAGATGCAGAAACTGATGGAGCAGATGGGCATCAAGACAGAAGAAATAAACTCAACGCGCGTAATAATTGAAAAGGAGGATGGAAAAATAATAATCACGCAGCCGAGCGTCGTCGCAATCAACATGCAGGGGCAGAAAACATTCCAGATAGGCGGAAAAATCGAGGAGGTAAAAGGAACTTCCGCCGAGCCGGAAATTTCCGAGGACGACATAAAACTAATTATGGAACAGGCGAGTGTTGGGCGGGAGGATGCGATGCGCGCGCTGAAGGAAAGCAAGGGCGACATCGCGGAAGCGCTGATGAAATTGAAAACCCAGTAACCCGCCAACTCGTTCTCAAACAATAACTTTATATGAATTGAGCGCTATAAATAAACGAGGGGTGATGCCGTGCCAGAAGCCCTGGCTTTATCCAAACCCAAAGAACTCAAAGAAACGCAACTATTAAAGAAAACAACTCCGCTCACACGTTTCTTTTTACGCCTCGTCGGCACTGATTACCAGCACTCAAAAATGTTTATCGAGCAGTATCTAGACCACAAAGAGGAAGATTTGAAAAAATTGCCTTACGCGACTTTGTGTAGATTGAATAAGGAGTTGAAGATCTTTTTGAATAAGAACGGCGTCAGCACCGATCTCGCAACTTCTGCTTATCTAAATCGTCTGAATCTAGGTGCCCATTTTGTGCGCTCGTCTCTAATATTACACGCGCCATACAATTTCTCGACGGCTATGCTGGAAGCGGAAACAATCCGAGCATGGATAATGCTTCGACAAGCGCGCAGGCTGTTCAAAATTAATTAACAGAGTGATTGGTTGGTTATGTGGGTACTGTGGTCGAATGTTCATCCAAATTCCAAAGAGAAAAATCTACCCATCCTCTTATGAAAATAGTCGTAACAATTCTTGATAAAAAATTCCCAAACGCGAAACCGCTTAGACTCCCAGTTGCAAAACTGCTTGTTGAGGACGCGCTTTTAGAAGGAATCCCTAATTCTCCCGAAGAGAAGAAAAAATTAAACAAGGCGCTGACGTTCTTTCTAATGAAGAAAAAGATTGAAATCAGGCTTGCAGAGCCTCTCCCCGCCGATGATGATCCAAAAGACGCCGAGATGAGGAGTATGATGATAAAACTCAATTCGGCGCGCGCGCTGTTCAACGGATATGGAATTCGTTGATGTGCGAGTAATTTTCACCCAAAAATCTCCACGAGCGGCTTCTTCGCGCGCTTCGCGAGCGCGAACCCGAAAACCGAGAACGCTACGCTCATCACAACGCTCGCGCGCCACATGAACCCGAGCCCGTAAACCGGGAGCGGCGGGTGCGCGCCGAGAAAATAATCCGCGAAATCGTTAAGCAAAAACCACCCGAGCGCGAGCGGCAGGAACCAGTTTCTCATTTTTATTTTCCCGAGAAGAGTGAACGCCTCCAGGAACATCCCCACGTGCGCGAACAAAAGCGTATAGTAGATGAGCGAAATTTCAGGCGCGAAATAAAACTCCGGATACCGCAGCAGAACGAAAACAGTCCAGAACCCGTACTTGAGCGCGCCCACGAGCGCGATGAAATAAAACCAGTCGTACCTCTTTCCCTCTTTTATAAGAATTATCGCGATGGCGAACGTGAGCGCGTACAGCGGGCAGTCGGGCACGAAAATCCACAGAAGAACGTTCGTTGACAGGAGTTGCTGGAGATAGAAGCCGAGAATCCCGTAAGCCGCGCCCAGAAGGTTCGCGGCGAGGACGATTCCAAAAAGCGTCTTTCTATTTTCGTTTCCTGCGCTCATGCTGCGATGTTGGGCGCGAAAAATTTAAACAGTTATGTCCACACTCACCCTTTCCCCAGCATTTCGTTCGCCCTGCCAATCACAGCGTACACGAGATTCCGGTAGTCATCCTTCATAGCATCTATGACATCGCTCCTGTCCCCGAGGAACACGAGGCATTTCTCCATCTCCTCTGCGTCGAACTCGCCCTTTTCAATCCCCTGGTTGAGCAGCGCCGCGAGGTAATCGACAGCGAGTATAACCCCGCCGACCTCGCCAACCACTTCCTCGCGCCCGTCCTTCACGAACGCCCTCGCCTTCTCATCCAGCGCGTTCCCGTACCTCTCCAGGTTGATTTTGATGCCCTCTATAATATTATCAGGCAGTTCTTCCAGGCTGCCCGCCAGCCCTTCGACTCCCCTGCAATACTGCACATATTCCGCCAAGTCCCCGCGCGCGTCCATATTGCGGTTCAGCATGGCTTCGGTTGCGAGCAGCGCGATCACTTTCTCGTGCTCGTCTGCCTTTGCCAGGAGTTTGCGCTCCTTCTCCTTGCGCCTGCTGCTGACTATGAACGCGTATGAGTCTGCAATCGCCTCAGCCTGCTCGCGGAGTTTCTCGACGTCCGGGCTGTCCTTTTCAATCTCCTCTTCAAACTCCTTGAGCGCGCTCCTCATCATGTCAGGCACGCGCTTCTCCGCGCCCTCAACGCGCTTTTCGAAAGTTTTTTTCAAATCAGGCGGAATCCTCTCCCCCTCGCTCTCAAGCAGCATCTTCATTTTCGCGAGGTCCGCCAACTCCGTCTCGATTGTCGTGCTTAGCAGCGCGAGGCTCGCGACCACATAATGGGTTTTCGCTTTCCTCACGAGTTCCTTCTCCTCATCCCCGAGTTGCCTGAACCCCTTGCCTTCCTCGTCCGCGAACCCCTCGCTCATGCTCGTTATCTCCCTTGCGTTCTCCGCGAGTTTGCGCAGGTTCTTCTTCTCCTTCCCCATTTCCTCATCGTAAACCTCAACTGCGCGCCCGAGTTCCTCGAACGCGAGCCACGTGTTTTTTTCGTAGATTGCCTTCACGCTTTTAAAAACCCCGCCAGCGAATCCGTCAGCGTAATCCCAGCGCTCGTACTTCATCTTCTCCGCTTCCTCTGGAGAAGGCTGACCAAGCGCGCGGACCAGTTCGACGCCGTATCTCCTGCAGCCCTCAAGCGCCTTTCCATTATGCGCTTCGCCTAATTTTTCATTTTCCGCGCCGAGCAGTTCGAGAAACGCCCCGCCGTAATTTTCAATGTGCTCCCGCACCTTCGCGCGCAGGTCTGTGGTGAGCGCGATGGACTTGTCGGTCGCCTTCATCGCGAGGTAGAGGAAGTTCTCCTTCACCCTGCTCGTGAGCGCGCCTGACTCGAGCGCTCTCTCGTTCTCTGCAATCGCGCGGTTTATCGACTCCTCAACTTCTTTTTTCGCTATTCCCCTGCTGCTCGCGAACAGCCTCCCGTGCGAGAACAGTTTGAAGCCGCGCGCGCCCGCGAGCTTCATCTCGTCGAGGTCGCAGCGCATCGCAGCCCTCATCTCTGGCGGAAGGTTTGTGTACTGCAGCCACTTCTCCAAATCCCTCTTTGAGGCCGCTCTGGTTTCGATTTTCTGCCTCATCTCGCTTATCTCATCCTCGCCGAACTCCTTCGTCTTCTCCTTCATCCTTCCTATCCCGAAAAACCTCAGAACCCCCTGCACCTTATCCACGAGGGAGTTTACCGGCTCTGCCACGAACGTCCTGAACCAGTATTTAGGTTTTATAACCTCGCCCGGATGCGTGAAAAGCGTCTGAATGATTTGTATGCCCTTGTTGAGCGCGCCCTGCATCCAGTTGAAATCAAACTGCACCTTCCTCCCAGGCGACCACGTGAGCGCCGCGCCCATTCCCTCGATGAAGTTCCAGACGCCCCTGAGCCCGAACCGGTCGTAATAAGAGGGGCCTATGCTCATCCCGCCGCCCAAATCAGCGAGCGCCTCCCCTCCAACTTTCTTTTTCTTCCAGTCATACACTGTGGAAATTGAACCTGCGTGCGAGGACAACTCGAGGCGGACGAAATCCATGCCTGCGCTCGTCCTGAGTCCGAAAACCTCCCCGTACCTGTCCTGCTTCCCGAGCCCTAGTTTGAGCGAAAACCCGCCAAAACTGTCGTACCCAGGCGCGAACTCGACGAAGCGGGATTTTTCAACAGAGGTCAAATCCCTCCTCTGCGCGAATTTTTTAGGAGTCTCATCTGCCTTTCCGGGCCTTTCCTGTTCCTCCTGTTCCGGTTTTTCCTCCCCGCCCTTCTCCTCTGTTGCAGCCGCCGGAGTCGTTGCAACCACGCCCGGCTCCTGCGTCGCGGCCTCGATTTCCGCGCCCCTGATTTTTTTGATGTAGCCCCTGTAATCCTCGCCTATGTTCGCGCTCCACTCCGCGCCGTAATTCTCCACGAGTTTTTTCGCGCGCCCAAGCCCGATTTTGTGCGCGGCCGCGAGAAAAGAGGCTATCTCCTCTATGTTCTCTGTTCCATCCGCGTTGTAGAAGATGTCCTTGTGTTTCTGTATGAAATCCTTCGCAAGGCCGTAATTGCGAACATACAGAAGCGTGATGAACTCCAGCCTCTTGTCAGCGTCCTTCACCATATCCTCATAACTGTACGCGAGCCCGTATTTTTTCCTCACCTCTTCAAAAGTAGATTTCGTGAGAACCTTCCTCAGCCCAGCCTCCTTCCCGCGCGTGACCTTCTCCTCGTGCTCGCCTATCCTGACAGGCACGTAAGAGAGCATGAGCGCGAGCCTGCCGTCGTCCTTGGGCACGACCTTGGCTATTTCATTCTTCGCGAACTCGCTTATCTCCGCCTTCCTCTCGGCCTGCACCATATGCCATAATTGCGATTCCCAGTTTTTTAAACGTATGCACGCGAGGCGCGCGAAAGAAAAAGAAGAGCGCCCTGGGCAGGATTCGAACCTGCGGCCTACTGGTTCGGAACCGCGGGGGAACCAAGGTTTCCCCTCAGTTTGACGGTCCTCCGGATCCCCTTCCTTTTGGGTTTCGAAGTGTTCCCCCTCCAGAAATCTGGAGATAACAGCCAGTCGCTCTACCAGCTGAGCTACCAGGGCGCAATTTATTTCGTGTGGATTACTTTGCGCGCGGTGTTTTATTAGCCTTTCTAATCCCCCTTGATTCCGCACGCAGGTGGTAATAGACAGTCCTGAGCGGCACGCGCATCTCGTATGCGATTGTCCTTGCGGACCTGCCTGCGCGCCTTGCGCTGGTTATTCTCTCCACGAGAAATTCAGGATGCGCGCGCGGCCTTCCCTTTCTCGTCTCCTCGATGACAAATTCAACTCCAACTTTTTCAACCGCCTCCCTCGCGCCCTGCGGTATCCTCCTGAAAATCGCCTCTGAGCAGTGTATTCTCTCGACGCGCGTGCTGTTGAGAATCTCGAGAAGAAGAGGAACGCCTGTCTTGCTTTTGAGAAAAACGTCAGTCTCGCCGCGCGCGCCCCTTATCCTCTCGACCGCCTCTCTCTTTCTCCCCTTTATCACCAGCACCCTTCATCAACTCCACGAACCTCGCAGCACGCCCAACGCGTTTCTCCCTGAGAATCCCGCTCGCCCTCACAAGCCCGACCGCATCGGAAACCTCGCCTGCGGGGAGTCCAAGTTTCTCCTCGCACCACTTCTCGTTTTTATTTCCGAGAATGCAAACCAGCGCAGCGCCGAACGCGCGCGCGTTCATGTTCATAATGCTTGCAACGCCTTCCAACTCAAGTTTCCTTTTCACCATCGCGCCCGCATTTTTAATCCCGAACTCCGGCCCGCCCAGAACATCAAGAAATTTGAGCTCGTTCTCGCCTGCGCGCGCAAGGCCTGGGAACACCGCGCCCCTCTCCCTCTCGGCCTCGCTAAGCAGCATGAGATGCCTGAAAATATCGAACGCGAGCAGTTCCCTCGCGCGCCCCACGCTTCCCTCGCGGAGCCTCCTCGCCCTCCCTGCGAGAAACGCGCGCACCTCCTCATCGAGAACGAACGCGCTCTCGTCAAACTTTCCAATCCCTGAGCGCGCGAGTTCGCTCTTCACCTCGTCGTATTTCTCCTCGTCAACCAAATCTATGCGCGCAAACCCCTCAAGCCCGAAGCGCCTCATAATCTCAACGTAACGCTCTGCTTTCCCATCAGCGCGCGCGTTTGTTGTTTCGTGTTTATTCTGGTCAGTGGCGAGTGCCGCGTACGCAGTCGCGAGAGCCACGCGCGCGCTCCTCCTCCTTATCAGCGCGTCCGCGCGCCTCACCACCCTCGTGGAGACGACGCGCGCCCCCTCCCCGTAAACCGCCTTGACGCGCGCCTCCATATTTTTCCCATTGTCCACGCTTAATTTTGCGCGCGCCTTGCGCCCGTCCTTCAGATATTCCACGCTAACCTCCACGCGCGTCTCCACGCCGCCCGTTTCTCCGAGAATTTTCATCAGTTCGTTGTACGCGTGCAGGCTCCGCGCGTTTTCCGCTATCCGCCCGATGTAATTCCCGTCAAGAGGAAGGCGCGCGAGCAGTTCCTTCCTGCACCACCCGCAGTTCTGGATGCCGAGCGCGATGCGGTTCGCAGCGAGCGCAACCTTCGCCCTGTTGAACGTGAACTTCTTCGCGTTCGCGAGCGTCCGCATCTTCTCCATCTGCTTTTTTACGTCGCGTCTGTCCCCCTCGCCCGCCTCCTCGAACTCGCCCCTCGTCTGCGCGAGCACGCTGCTGAACGGCGCGTTGAACCCGTGGAAGAGCATCTCGTCCCTCAACTTGGAAAGCTCGCCTATGCTGCGCCTGAGCGCGTCCTGGCTTGCGCCCCCATCGCTTATCCCGTCCATGAACGCGTTCGCCCTTGCGACCAGCTGCGTCGTTGAAATCATTTCCTCACGCCTCGAATTGATTATTTTGCGATGCAAAAAATTATAAACTGCAGTCCGCAAAATTCACGTATGGACGTGGCGTTCAAGCAGAAAAAAGAGGAGAAACCCCCGGAGCAGCACGCGAAGGAGGAAAAAAAGAGGAAACTCGTTCCTCTCGAGTTCTTCGCGCCCAGCGCGCGCCAGCAGGCGCAGCACCAAGGCCCGCAACCGACTCATGTGAAGACTTTTTTCGGGGACAAACTCATCGAGTCCCACGTTCACCGCGCCGCGCTCCCGTTCGAGCGCGCGAAGGAGAAGTTCGTTGACAAAAAAGGGAAGCAGGCGCGCGGGCACGTCGTGCGCGTGATGAAACTCATCGACAAGATTCAGGAGAAGTCGCGCGAGGTCCTCTGGCCTGGCAGGAGGAAAAGGACGAAAGGGAAGGACAAATAGGCGCGGATAATCTGACTGTCAACTGCTTTTGAGATAGACTTATATATCTTAAGTTTTGCGTTTTTTAAGATCCGCCTCCATAATGTCGTAGGAGGCGACCACTATGGAGGACAGAATCTTATGTGCTTTAAATGAGCACCTGGACGGATATAAATCTATCTTTTCCAAGCCGCA
>JBFMAP010000020.1:0-10071 GCA_040755655.1 Microcaldota archaeon | reverse complement strand
CAGATCAATCGTTATGATGTCCGCGAGTTTCCCTTTTTCTATGCTGCCCGCGTTTATGCCGAGCGCGCGCGCGCCATTAATTGTCGCCATGTCGAGCGCGAGCCCTGCGCCGAGCGCGCGCGCATCCCAGAGCCGGTGTTTTTGGAGAAGCGCGGAGAGTTTCATCGTCTCGAACATGTTCAGGGTGTTGTTTGAGGCCGCGCCGTCTGTCCCGAGCGCGACGCAAACTCCGCGTTCGAGCATCTCGGTTATTGGAGCGATTCCGCCTGTGGCGAGTTTCAGGTTGCTCACCGGGCAATGCGCGACGCTGACGCCCCTCTCCGCGAGAAGTTTTATCTCTCGCGCGCTCACCCACCCGCAGTGCGCCGCAACCACGTCGTCGCCCAAGAAGCCAATCTTATCAAGATATTCAACGGGCCGCTTGCGATGCGATTTCATTATGTCGTAAACCTCTTTCCGAGTTTCAGATACGTGAATCTGGATTTTCATTTTCCTTTTCCGCGCGAGCTCCTTCGCCTTCAGGAGCATCTCCGCGGAGCAGGTGTAGATTGCGTGAGGACCCAGGGAGCACAGGACTCTGCCGCCGGCGGTGTTGTGGTGTCCGCTCACGAAGTCGTTTGCGATCGCAAGTTCCTTCTCGCGCTTTTCAGGATCGCCAAAATCGAACATCCCGTAGGAAAGCGAGGCGCGCATCCCAGAATCGCGGACAGCGCGCGCGGCCTCATCCATGAAAAAATACATGTCCGCAAAGGACGTGGCCCCGCTCCGTATCATTTCGGCGCACCCGAGCATCGAACCAGAATAGACGTCCCCTGCGCGGAGTTTTTTCTCGAGCGGCCATATTTTCTCGCTGAGCCATTTTTCCAGAACCATATCGTCCGCGTATCCACGGAAGAGGGTCATCGCAAGGTGGGTGTGGGAGTTCACGAGGCCGGGAAGAACGAGCTTGTGCGACGCATCGATTGTGAATTCCGCCTTTTCGCGCATGTTCTTCTGCACGCGCTCGATTTCGTTTTCTTTTACGAGTATGTCCGCGCCCGTGAGGAAATTCCGTTTCCTGTCCTGCGTCAGAACGCGCGCGTTTTTTATCAGGACGCCCATGGTATAAGCAGGGCGGGGAATGTTTAAATTCGTTGCTTTTGAATAATATCCGTGAAGATTATGAGGCTCATTCTTTTCACCGCCACGCTCTGCCCGAACTGCCCGGCGGCTGAGAGGGCGGTTGATGAGGTCAGAAAAGTCTATCCGAGCCTCGATGTTGCTGTGCTTAACATAGAGGAACGGGAGAACATGCAGCTCGCGCTCAGGTACCATGTGTTCTCAACGCCTGCGATAGCGATTGAGGACGAGGTAGTTTTTGTTGGCGAGGCGCCTACATTCGAGCAGCTCACTCACGAGGTAGAAAGGAGAGGCGGCACACGCGCCAAATAAGCGACTCGCGTGATTGTATGATTGTATGCGGGAAGCATTACAGGAGTATCTGGATGGACGGCCCGCGCGTGCGAATGATAGACCAGAACGCGCTTCCGTTTGAGTTCAGGATTTTCGAGTCGCGCGGGTTCATGACGACAGCGCGCGCAATAAAAAACATGACGGTGAGGGGCGCTGGCGCGATCGGAGCCGCGGGCGCTTTCGGGATGGCGCAGGCGTTTTCCAAGAGCAGGCAGGCTTCGCGGATTCGCGCGGCGAGAAAAATTCTTGAATCCACGCGGCCAACAGCGGTCTCGCTTTTCAAATCAATAAAAAGGGTTTGCGACGCCGCGCGGGAAGAGGAGGACAGGGGGGGCGCGGCGGTCTGCGAGGCTCAAAAAATTGCGGATGAAAACGCAGAGGAAGGCAGAAAAATCGGCGAGGTCGGCGAGAGGCTGCTGCGGGACGGCTCGAGGGTGCTCACGCACTGCAACGCCGGCTGGCTCGCGTTCGTCGACTGGGGCTCTGCTCTCGCCCCGGTCTATGCCGCGCGCAGGAGCGGGAAGGGGGTTTTTGTCTACGCGAGCGAGACGAGGCCGCGCTCGCAGGGCGCGAGGCTCACGGCGTGGGAGCTGAAAAACGAGGGCGTGCCTTGCAGGATAATCGTTGACGGCGCAGGCGCGCACCTGATGTCAGAGGGCGAGGTGGACGTCGTCATTGTGGGCGCGGACAGGATAGCGCGCAACGGGGATACCGCGAACAAAATCGGCACGCTTGAGAAGGCAATCGCAGCGCGCGAGTACGGGATTCCATTCTACGTCGCTGCTCCAACATCAACAATTGACAACGACGCTGAGGGCGGGGCGGATATAAAAATTGAGCACAGGGGCGAGGGGGAGGTTTTGCGCCAGACCGGCAGGAGCAGGCGCGGGCTGGTGGAAAAATTTCTCGTATGCTCGCCGGGCTCGCGCGCGCTCAATCCGGCTTTCGATGTAACCCCTGTGAAATTCATCTCTGGTTTTATAACAGAGCGCGGGGTTTTGCGCGTTCGTGAGTTGGGCAGGTCGGGTGGGCGGACGTTATGAAAGAGGGGCAGGTCGTTTTTGTCGCGCTTGTCGTTTCGGTTCTGGGAATAGCGTTCCTCTTCCTCTCAGCGCGCGGCATCCAGCCGGAGCGGGTGAGGATAAGCGCACTCGGCGAGGAGATGTCTGGAAGGTATGTGGAGGTGTGGGGAAGAATTGGCAGCGCCTATGTGCGCGGCGGGGACGTTTTCCTGAGCCTGTGCGAGGGCGATTGCGTCGGCGTGGTTGTTTTCGAAAGGGATGCGCGCGCGATGGATTATCCCAACCCCTATCTTCTGAAAAAGGGCGACGAGGTCGTGGTGCGCGGGCTCGTGAAAATTTACAAGGGCGAGATTGAGATTGTCCCGTTCGGCGGGAACCCCATTGAGTTAAGGGCGGGCTGATTTGGTTGTTTGATGTTTTGTTCGGGCTTCTGCTCGGGCTATTGTCGGGCGTGCTCCCGGGAATACACACGAACACGATTGTCGCGCTCCTGATGCGGAGTGGGATGGGAACCGTCTCGCTTCTCACAACCATAGTCGTGCTCGCGTGCGCGCGCGTTGTGTTCGAACTCGTGCAGGCGGTATTCCTCGCGATACCAGACGAAACGACGGTCGTATCTGTTCTGCCCGGGCACAGGTTGCTTCTTGAGGGAAGAGGATTTTACGCGCTCAGCCTGTGCGTGCTTGCGTCTCTGCTTGCGCTCGTTTTCACCGTGGTTCTGCTGCCTGTTTCATTTTTCTTATTTCCGCTTGTCTTCAATATCATCGAGCCGTTCATGCTCTACGCGCTTGTAATAATTTCAATCCTGCTTCTTGCGAGCGAGCGCGGGATGTTGAGGATTGCAAAGGCAGGCCTGGTGTTTTTTCTTGCAGGGGCGCTCGGTTTTGTGGTGCTCACTTTTCCGGTTGTCCGCGAGCCGCTGTTTCCCTCCTTCTCAGGGCTGTTCGCGCTCAGTTCGATGCTTATCGCCGCGAGAGGCGGAGTCTCGATACCAAAACAGCGTGACAGGTGGGTTGAGATAAACGTTCGCGGTATTTTGTTTTATGTTTTCATCGGTGTGCTGCTGGGTTTGTTCGCGGACCTTTTTCCGGGCGTGAGCTCCCCTGCGCAGGTTGCCATCCTCGCGTCCGTTTTCCTTTTTCTTGACGCGCCGAAGTTCCTCGCGACGACGTCGGCGATAGCGGTCTCGCACACCATCTACTCGTTCGTATCGATCTGGACTATAGGGAAGGCGCGCACAGGAGCCGCGGTCGCTGTGAGGGATCTGGTGGGCGGGATGGGCGCGGAATGGGTTTTCTATATCATCGCGCTCGCTGTCGTTGGGATTGCAGTCGCCTCGGTGCTAACGCTCATTCTCGGAAGGCCGATCCTGAAACTGATAAGCGGGGCTGACGCGCGCAAACTGAACATCACGTTGATCCTTTATCTTCTCGCCCTCGTGTTCGTTATAGAAGGCGCGCGAGGCATTATGGTCGCCGCGGTCGCAACTTCGATCGGGGTTCTCCCGCCCATGCTCGGCGTGAGGAGGACGCACCTCATGGGGTTGATACTCGTTCCAGTGATTCTGAACGCGAGCGGTATGTTTTTATATAACGCTTGGTAATTATCTGCGTTGCTATGGTGGAAAAATGAAAAGGGAGTACGTGATTGGCATACTCGTCATAATTCTAATCGCTATAGTGTACATAAGCGCATCTACGAAAAAAATCATCAACAGGGAGGAGGCTGAGAAGTTCGTGAGCGACGACCTGCGCGTGAGCTACCCGGACGCTGACGTGCGCGAGATAGTCTCGAGCGAGAAGAGCGGGGACTTCTGGAACGTGAAGGCGCGCGTGACGTTCGGCCTTTCATCGCCCTGCCCGCGGAGGATACATGTTTATTACAACGACTACCCGCGCTTCGGGTTCATACAGCGGGAGGAGAACATAACCAAGGATTGCATGATATGCGTCGGCGAGATGTCATGCAATATCATATACGAGGAGGAGGCAATAATCGCGTCCCACACTTTCGAAGGAACAGAGGAGGTACACGCATATACAACAAACTACAACGCCAGAGGGAGCGCGGAATTCTACCCGAGTTACAGGGACTCGGGCGGCGAGAGCTACTCAGATGTCTGGGTCGTGGAGTGGAAGGCAGACGCGCAGCCGTACGATTTCGTGGTTGTTCTGGGCAAGAGCCAGACAGAGAGAAAGGCGCTGAAAGTGATAAAGAATTACAAAAGTTAGCGAACGAAATAGAAAATTTTATATTTGATTCGCTTTCAATTTATTCTACTTCGGTGGATTCATGGGCAACAAATTTTTGAAAGAACCGACCGAACCCGTCGACGTCAGCGAAAAAACCGTGGGCGAACTGCTGAGCGCGATGCTCAAGACCGGGTTCCAGGGAAGGAAGCTCGCAGAGTGCGTCGAGGTCTGGAGGGACATGCTGCGCGAGGAAAAAATAACTATCATGATGGGGCTTTCAGGCGCGATGGTGCCTGCCGGGATGAGGCACGTTCTCGCGTACATAGCAAGGAACAGGATGATAGACGTCCTCGTATCCACAGGCGCGAACCTTTACCACGATGTCCACGAGGCGCTCGGGCGGGAGCACTGGGTCGGAACCCACGTCATCGACGACGCGGAGCTTTTCAAAAGCAGAATCGACAGGATATACGACGTTTTTGCAGATGAGCGCGAATTTCTTAAAACTGATTTATTTCTTGAGAATGAGTTCTTCCCGACATTCGAGGACAGGGTATACTCCTCGCGCGAGGTCTGCTACCTGCTTGGAAAGAAATTGCGCGAAGTTGAGAAGGACGAGTCGGTTCTCGGCGCGGCGTACGAGGCTGGCGTTCCTGTTTTCTGCCCCGCAATCGGAGACAGCATGATCGGCATATCCGCGATGTTCGCGAAGCTCAAGCACAAGCGGAATTTTGTTTTCGACCATCTGCAGGACGTGGAGGAAAGCGGGTGGATGACCGCAAAATCCGGGGTGACCGGCGTGATTTACATAGGTGGCGGCGTCCCTAAAAATTTCATACAGCAGACCGCGGTCTTCGCGAACTACATGCTCTCGCGCAAGTATCTTGTCTCGGACGAACCTGTCTGGGATGGGGTGGACCAGAGCCACAAATACGCCATCCAGATAACGACGGACTCGCCCCAGTGGGGCGGGCTGAGCGGATGCACGTTCGAGGAGGCGAAGTCCTGGGGTAAGGTTTCCACGCACGCAAAGAAGGCGATCTGCTTCTCGGACGCTACCATCGCGCTCCCGCTCATCGTGCACGGGTTGCTCAAGGACACGCCGAAAAGAAAATTCGTGCCTAGGTTCGAGTTCGGGAACCAGAGGAAACTCGAATACGCCGAGTTCTAGCCCCCCTTCTCGGAACTGTAGTAGTACTCGCCTGCCTCCTTCTGCTCGCGGTCAGCGACAGAGCCCGGCTTATTGACGCGCGGGCGCAGGGTGTCCTTGTCGCGCCTCAGCGTGATGCCCACTGCCCTGAGGAATTTGTTCATCCCATCCCGCTTATCCTGCGGGGGGTCTGCCACGCCGCGCACGCCGGGCTCGCCCTCGAAAACAATAAGCCTGCTGGAAATCGCGTCTATGAGCACGATGTCGTGGTCGACAACGAACGCGATTTTCCCGTTCGCGTCGATTATCTTCTTCAGCATGTCCGCGAACAGCAGCCTCTGCTCGATGTCGAGAAACGCGGACGGCTCGTCGAAAAGGTATATGTCCGCTGGCTGGCTCGCGCACAGCGAGATTGCAACGCGCTGTAGTTCGCCCCCGCTCAGACTCGACACCGACTTTTCCATCAACTCCTCAACGCCCATAATTTTTTTCGCGTGATTTTCAAAAATCTCGCGGTCGATTTTCGCGTCCGCAAAAAGTTCGCCTACTGTCCCGCTGAAATCGGACTCGACGTACTGCGGCTTGTAAGAGATTCTCAGTTCTCGCGGTGCTTCTCCGGTATCGGGCTTTTCCACGCCTGCGAGCAGTTTTATGAACGAGGATTTGCCTATCGCGTTCTCCCCAACAATCCCAATTATCTCGCCTCTGCGCGCGTCCCCAGGCGCGCACGCGAGATGGAAATTTCCATATGTTTTTTCCATCGCGTCGTATGCGAGAGCAGGCGCGGCCCTGCTCTCACCGCCTGTTGCTCGCGCCTCGAACGAAATCCTGTAGTCCCTGAACTTCACATTTTCTTCCTTCAAAAATCCCTCGAGATATTCGTTTATCCCGTTGCGCACGCCCTTCAGCGAGGAGACAACCCCGTACGCGCCCTCGCACCCGTAGAAAACGTGGATGTACTCGCTCATGTAGTCCAAGACCGCGAGGTCGTGCTCCACAACAATTACTGATTTGCCCTCCTTCTCAGCGAGCCCCTTTATGTGGCGCGCGGTTTTCATCCTCTGCCGTATGTCGAGGTAGCTGCTCGGCTCGTCGAAATAGTAAACATCCGCGCCCCGCATGAAAGCAGCGCATATCGCCGCGCGCTGCAGCTCCCCGCCGCTCAGAACGCCCACCTTCCTGTCAAGGCACACCTCCAGTTCGAATGTTCTCACCGCCTCGTCCATTATTTTCCGCTCGTCGGAAAGTTTGAGCATCTCACGCACAGTGCCGTCGAAAACCTCCGGAATTTTCCCCACGCTCTGCGGCTTGTAACTCACGCGCGCGCCCTTCTCCAGTTCGAGAAAGTAATTTTGAATCTCCTGCCCCTTGAACTGCGAAATCACCTCGCGCAGGTCCGCCTCATCTTCATCATACCTACCAAGGTTCGGCTTAAGTTTTCCGCTGAGGATTTTGAGCGCTGTGCTCTTCCCCATCCCATTAGCGCCTATTATTCCAACAACGGAATTTTTTTTCGGGAGCGGAAGGTTGTACAGCCTGAACGCGTTCGCGCCGTACTGGAAAACGAGTTTCCCCTTCTCTTCAAGGAGATTGATGATTTTGAGCGCGCCCACAGGACATTTCTTCGGGCAGATTCCGCAGCCTGTGCAAAGGGTTTCTGAAATCAGGGGAAACCCTTCCGCATCCTTAACTATCGTCTCATCGCCCATCCGCACGCCTGGGCAGTACTTTATGCACACGTACCCGCACTGCTCGCGCGTGCATTTGCTCTTATCTACAATAGCAATTCTTACCATAAAACCAGCGTCAAATCAGGAAAAGCAGAAGCCCTACAAGTATGAGGAATATCGCGAGCGCGCACACTATCCCCTCAACTGTAACCACGAGCAGGTTGTACGCGCCCTGCTGGGTGAACCCGCCGAACGCGAACTGCAGCATGCCTGCTAGCAAAATTAGCCCGAGTAGGATAAACAAAACGCCGAATTTCGGGATTCTCATGAAACCATCGTGATATTGATTTATTATTATCGTTATTTAAAGTTTTGCAAAGAGGTTTCGCGGGACGATTGAAATGAAAGTAATCCATTTCGACAAAAACACCGGCGAGCTCAAACTCGTCGCGCACACCACAGAGGACCTGTGGCACATCGAGCGCGTGCTCGAGCCAGGCGATGTGGTCTCTTCGAAATCGTTCAGGCGCTTCAAACTCGACGAGGGCGAGAGCGGGGAGAAGAAGCCGGTTCACGTGGAAGTTGGGGTTGAGAAGGTCGAGTTCCACCGCGAGCTTAATCGCCTCCGCGTAACAGGAAAGATTCTGCGCGGGACTCCGGAGGAATACGTGCAGATTGGGAGTTACCACACGGTTGATGTTGAGTTCGACCGCCCATTCTCAATAATTAAGAGGGAATGGAAGAAGCATCGTTTGGACAGGCTTTATGATGCGGAGAGGAGCACGCGCAGGCCCAAACTCGCGATACTCGTGATTGATGATGAGAACGCGACGTTCGCGCTCGTGAAGGACTACGGGGTTGATTTTGGCGTGGAGCTCGCGAGCGGAACATCGAAGCGCGACGAGAAATTCGAGGAGAAGAGGAAGCAGTATTTCGGCGATGTTCTCGCGAAACTGAGGACGCTCGAGGTTAGCAGAATCATCATCGCAGGCCCGGGGTTCGCGAAGGACAGTTTGAAAAAACTCGTTTCAGAGCGCGAGCCGGAACTCGCGAAAAAAATCATCTACGAAACTTGCAGCACTTCTGAGAAGAGCGGCGTGTATGAGTTGCTGAAAAGGGGCGTGGTCTCGAAAGTCGCGGGCGAGGAGCGCGTGGAGAGGGAGTTCAAGCTCATGGAGGAACTGCTCGCGGAAATTTCAAAGGAAACTGGCCTAGCCACATACGGGATTGAAGAGATAAAAAAGGCGATTGAATACGGCGCGCTCAGCGAACTCTTCGTCGCGGATGAGGCGCTGCGAAAAAACAAGGAGATTGAAAAACTGATGGAGGACGCGGAGAAGAAGAAAACAAAAATAACGATTTTCAGCGCTGAGGACGACGCGGGAAGGCAGCTGGCAGGGCTGGGCGGGATTGCTGGAATTTTGAGGTTTAAAATCAGCTAGCGAGATATGTTTCGATATCTCTCATCAGTGCTTGTAACTTCTTGAACACGTCTGGGCTGAAAGACGCGCCGGTGTACGCCGGAAAATCTATCTGGGCGCTCGGAAGCTGCCGTATTGTTTTTTTCAAGCCGTAAAGAAAGTCCTTCGAATCAGTAGTAAAAAGTTTATTTACCAAAACTGGCGTTATTTTGCCATCGACCGCGAGATTGTTGAACTCCTCGTTTTTGAAACCAACTTCTCCGTTCTTGAGCAGGGATAGAAACTCGCGTTCTATGAAGTAATATCCCTTGCTTAGGTATTCGTGGTTCATTCCCAACTCATCTGAATTGATGCGGCCTTCGATTATTTTTTTGTTTAGTTCTGCGTCATAAAATGCAAGTTTGCCTTCTCTCACAAGCCTCATCACTTGCTCCTTCTTCGTCCCATTAGGTGGTGTAAAGCGAATGTGCGATTTGTCGCATATCGCGAGCGTTATCAGCTCGTAATTTCCTTTTCCGTAAGTTTTTTTCATGAATCTGTTCAGCAGTTTATAAGTGCCTGTGACTGAGCTGCCGCTTAGCACCTCATCGACAAGAACAAATTTTGGGCGCGCGATTCCCCGCGTATCAAAAAAGTTTTTTATTTCGTTCAGATATTCTGAGAATATTTCTTTTTTGTTCTTGAAGACGAGCCCTTTGTCTACTGCCACCCTCTTGCTGAAATAATGGCTTGAAAACGGAGGGTATTTGAAAACTGGAAGTTCGCTCGACTGCCTTTCGAGCGAGGCTGCAAGCTGTATCACTTTCGCAATGGGCCACGCACCCCTCAACGGAAAAAGAGCCAAATCCGATTTTTCCTCTATTATCATTTCTTTTGCTTTGATAAGCCCGAGCATATAGCTGACAGTATTTCTTACGTGGCTTATTGTAGCGCGATCTGGGCGCGGCTGGCGTTCCAGCACTTTCTGAAATAGTTTTCCCTCTGTAATATTTTCTTTTTTTATTTCTTGTGTTTTCAGGGTTTTCGTATGCGTGCAATCACCTAAGAACATCAGCGGGTTCGGGCTGTATGACTCTTATATTTAGTTTTTCCTTTTTATAGAGTTCTTCTATGCGGGATAGAAAATCCAGCACGTTGTGCGCAGTTTCTCTTTTGTAGGACTCT
>JBFMAP010000019.1:0-10077 GCA_040755655.1 Microcaldota archaeon | reverse complement strand
AACCTGCTCCTCATCAGCGAATGAATCGTTAACCACAATCCCGTCCTCCCTGAGCTCGCGCACGTATTTCAAATTCCTTATCTCCTCGCGCGTCTCGTTCGTCGCGTTTTCAAGCGGGACGCTGACCAGCGAGCTCAGGTCGGACCTGACAATCTGCACGTTCGTGAATTTCTTTCCGAGTTCATCTTCCACCTCGCTCAGGTTCAGGCCCCTTCTCTCCCATGGAATGGACGCGCCTGCGATGTAATCGCCGGTGAAATTGACGATATGCGCCTCTGTTGAAATCCTTCTCGTGCTCGGCGCGAGCGCGGGCGCTGTCTGCGTTATCCTCCCGTTGTCGAGCATCGCGCGCAGCGCGAGCGTCACGTTCTCGCCTGCCTCAATTGCAGGGTCGAGTTCCATTGTGAAGCGCGTCGCGAGGGTGACGTTTCCCCTGAAGCCCTGCGATTCGATGTAAACAGTGTCGGGCCCAAGAAGCGTCGCGCGCGCGCTCGCGGTTATGCCGCCGAAACCGCTGAACTCATCCGCGAGCTCGGTTATGTTCGCGTCGGGCGCGAGGTTGAGCGCGAGCTCGCCCTGGCTGATTTCATTTGAGAACAAAACCGCGCCCTTCCTCTCGAGCTCCCTCGCCTTCGCGCGCGCTGCATCGCTTATGCTCCCGCGCAGAATCAGCACGTCGGAATATTTTTCCAGTGTCGCGTTTATCTTGAAGAAGACCGCGCTCGCGTTCCCGCTCGGCTGCTCCGCCGGCGCCGGGGGCTGATACGCCTGCTGCGGCGTCCCCTTGTAGAACGCGAACACCTCGAACAGGAACGCCAGCGTGATGAGCGCGACGACAAGTTTTATTAGGTTATTCTTCCAATCTCTAAACTCAAGCATGCGCAGTATTACGCAGCAAAACCTTAATATCATTTATCATTTTGTTCGAAGGCTTCCGAACAATGACTCGCCGCTTCGCGGCTTTGGTCGCCATTCGAACAAAAAATCTCGCAACCGCTCCGCGGTATGCTCGATCATTTTGTTCGGAGACGTTCGGAAAATCGGAAAATTATATTTGGTGGTTTGAATGGCGAATGGAAAATTGGAGAGCGGGGATTTCATAAAACTCGAGTTCACCGGAACGCGCGCCGCGAGCGGCGAGATGTTCGACACGACTAATGAGGAGAAGGCGCGCGCTGCGAAAATTTACGACGAGAAAGCGGTTTACAAGCCGCGCCTCGTGGTGCTTGGAAGGAAACAAATCATTCAGGGTTTGGAGGAGGCGCTTCTTGGAATGGGCGTTGGCGAGGAGAAGCGCGTCGAGGTTCCTCCTGAGAAGGGGTTCGGCTCGCGCAATCCTGATCTGGTGCGCGTGCTGCCTATCTCGGAGTTCAAGAAGCACGACATCGAGCCCTATCCGGGGATGGTCGTGGATTTGGACGGCGTGGCCGCGTTCGTGAAGAGCGTGAGCGGCGGGAGGGTTATGGTCGACCTCAACCCGCAACTCGCAGGAGAAAAACTCATTTACGATATAAAAGTTGTCGAGAAAATCACTGAAACGAAGGGAAAGGTCGCGGCTGTCCTTGATTCGAATAACATAAAGGGAGACGCGAGCATAAGCGGCGATGTCGCGGAGATAACCTTTCGGGAAGGAAGGAGGGACGCTGATTTTGTCGTGAGCAAACTCGCGGCTGTGAACGCTGTGCTCGCGCTCATCCCGGAAATAAAGAAAATAAGGACGATAGAGGAGTACGAGAGGAAGGAGCAGGCGCAAACTGCACAAACCGAAGAGAAAAAATAACCTCGCTCCTCGCTTATTTCTTTTTCTTCTTCTTTTTAGTTCCGCATCTTCCGCAGGACATTTTCTCACCTTCTCTCAGACGCGCGCCAAATTGCTGCGCGCGAGATTGAACCCATTGGATTTGAAACCAGGTCCTTTAAAAAACAAACGCTCCTGGGGGAGTTCGGCGCGGAGCTTTTTCCGTATATCTGGCGGGGGAAAATATTTTTTGCGCTCTTTGTGATTTTGTTTAACGCCTTGCCCTTTTGTATCCTTTGTCTTTTGCTTGAGGCTGTCCGCGGTGTCTGCAGGCGCGCATTTTTCCTTTTCATTGAGAGGGCAGTTTTTCATGGTGTCCGGCGTGGGTAATTTCTGTTGCGGAGTGCCTGGCGTGAGGGGCGCTTCTTGTTGCCGCTTAGGCTCGGGCTTTTCAGATTCTGGACCACGTATAAAATCAGTTATGGATACCGCGGCGCTGATTAAAGCGATTGTAATAGAGCTCATTATGAGAATTGTCTGACCAATATGTTTCTCCATCCATTCCCCCATTTGCTGGGGGAATTCGGATATCTGCTTCTCAAATTTCTTCTTTCCGAGATAGTCGTATCTGTGCTTCCTTTCTATTTCTTTCCAATCAAGCATGCAATCCCTGACTAAACGTCTCCGACCGCGTTGTCAACCGCGCTGTCGTTCCCCCAGTTTTCCGCATCAGCGATGGCGGTGTCGCTTGGAAGAGTCGGCTCCTCGAGCGTTTCGGTCGGCGCGGTTGGAGTTGTTGGAGGGGTTGTTGCTGGCGTGGTTGGCGGCGCCTCTTGCCTGCCCGCGCATCCGAAAATCACCAATCCAATCAGGAGGATTCCAAGCAGGAGTATCGCGATTTTTGTGTCCATTCATACCACCTCTATTCGTAATCAGTTCCGGTTTCGGGCTCTTCCTCGACGCTCTGGCCCAACTCCTTCAGAATGGCGCGCGCCTCCTCCCTGAATTCGGCCCACTTGAGTTTCGCGTCCTTCAGGAACTCGAGCGCGTCCTTCAACTCGTCGAGAGCCTCTGTGTAATTTCCATCTCCGTAATACTGCTTCGCGCTCGCGAGCGAGTCGTTCGCGTTCGCCACGCCGGCGACGAAATCGTTGTATATGCCCTTCAGCGCTGTCGTGTTCGCGCTCCTGTTGTCGAACCTCTCTATCCATTTCTCCCCGAGCGCGACGCGCGTCCCGGCGTATTTCAGGACTGCCTCGAGCTTGTTTATGTTGCTGTTCAGTTTGTTTATGTTCTCGTTCTGCCACCTGAACCTCTTTATCAGCGTGTAGCACAGCCTCCTGCCGGTCTCATTCCTCAACTCCTCGCACTTGTTCCTTATGCACTCGCGCGCCTCGCTCACATTCCCCAATCCCCTGCACTCGCTGAGATTGAGTTTGTAGCGAAGGCGCTCAACGCACCCGTTCCACTCGCTCACGTTTGAAATCTCGTCGCACTCGTGCTTGAGCACGCGGTCGCGCACTTGAAGTTTCTTTAGGCAGAACTTACGCGCACTCTCGTTTCCGAGCATCTGGCACGCGCGAACTTGGAGGTTGAAGCCTGTGTTCCGCAGGCACTCCGTCACGTTCGTCTCGTTATCTGACTCGTCGCACGGCTTCGGGCCTGCGAGTATGGATTTGAGGCACTGCCCCTGCGCATTGCCCGTTAGGTTCGCACACTGCGCGAACGGGAAATTCAATCTCTTTAAGCACGCGCCCCTTTCCCCGGCAGCCGCGAGCGCGCATTTTCGAAGCGGAGTTTCAAGCGCGCGCAGGCACCTCTCGCGTATTTCCTCATTTTCTATTCTGTCGCACAGCCCTATAGATTTGTTCGTGAGGTTGAGGCATCTCTCGCGGAGCGTCTCGTTTTGTATTCTGTCGCAGGCAGCGAGCGGTAGTTTGAGTATTTTTCTGCACTGGTCCCTGTAAGCGATTTTCGCGCCCTCGCAGTTTGCAACGCAATTATTACCATAAGTATTGCCGTCTGTTCCGCAAATTGGCGCGTAAATTCCAGGGCAGACGCAGTCAGGCTTTCCGTTATTCCCGGCGGTCTCGGGCTTGTTCTCATTACCGTTTCCGTTTCCATTCCCGGATTTCGCAAACGCGAACCCGCAGAGAATAACCAGTGCAAAAATTACAATTGCGGTTTTCCTAAAAGGTATCATGGCACCACGCTCCGCCTATTCCTTTTGCGGAAAAACTTAAATTTGTTGTGTTATTGTTCGGCGATTGAAATCGCTAAGCCCAAACCCTCCACAACTTGAACGAGACCCCCAGGCGCGAGAGGAGGTCCACGAATCCATCTGCCTTTTCCTCAGGAAGAATAAGCGCGCCTGATGAAATAAGTCTAACGCCTTCCTGGTCCTTGAAGCCCGCGTATTTGTATTCAATCTCCTTTTCATTCACCTTCTTTTTCGATACATAGCCATGCACCGCTCTAACAATTTTTTGCTTAACCGAAGGCTCCGACCTGCTTAGATCATAGGAAATTATCGACAGAGGAGCGAGCGCCAGGTTGTCTACGGAAACAACAATCGAGCCGAACAGGGGTTTCCCCTCCCTCAGAACATTCTGGATGAAGCCTTTGTCGTATTGGTCTATGTTCACGAGCGTTGCCGAGATTTCGCGGTGGGGCTTTAGCGATGAGACAATCGCGTTCACCTTCTCCGAATATTTTATGTCTGGTCTCTCGCACTCGAACAGCATAAGCAGGTCGATATCAGAGCGCGGGTCCTCCTCTCCTCTCGCGAGCGAGCCGAATAGTATTATTGCCCTGAGTTCGGGAAGCTCCTTTGCCTTTTCAACAAATTTTTCAATCAGCTTTTTATCCTCTGGTTTCATGCGCCTCGCCCTTTATTCTCTCGAGAATCTCGCGCGCAAGCCGAACAGTTTCGCCGTCTCCCTGCTTCCCGTACCATCGGCTTACCCTGAATGAGTCGAGCTGCCTGAAAAGCGTGGCAAGCTCGCTAAGCCCGTTTTCATCAAGAAACCCCGGCAGGCCCTTATGCGTCTCGAGATGCTTTCCTATCTTCTTTTCGCAAATCGCCGCGATGTAATGGAGGGCCGCTCCGTAAACTCCTTCAACTATCAGCTGCCAGTCTTCCTCCTCATCCAGCTTTGCAGTAGAGTTTTCTATTCCTTTCGCTTTTTTCATATGCTCTTCAATTTTCATTCCATCGCTATTCCTTAACTTCTGTTATTTATTACAGAATAAGTAATATAAAAGCTTTTCGGTTTATGTATAACAGAATTTTCTGTTTCATATAACAAAATAAGCAGTAATAATACGTTTCGCGTTATGTATAACGGAATTAGGACTCTGGAAGATAGACGAGTTTGTGCTCCTTGTAGTAAACAAGCGGCTCGTGCTCCTTCAAAACATCTGAGAAGCGGTGGCGGAGGTCCGCGATGATTTCGCGGAAGCGCTCAGGGCTCTCGACCTCGAGCTCGAGCTCCATATCCGCGCCCCCGAGCTTCTCATCAATGTAGAAGATGTTTGGAATGCTGCATACATACTCGAAAAGTTCCCTTGCCCTCTGCTCGCTGAGGTTCCTTAAATAGAGGTGAAGCTTGCAGTACATCATTCCAATCTGCTCGAGATTCATGCCAATCCGATAGCCCAAAATCACCTTTTCCCTCTCGAGTTTTTTTAGCCGATATGCGACTACTTTCGGCGAGACATTCGCTTTGCTCGCGATTTCTATTAATGAGGTGCGCGCATTCGGCGCGAGAATTCCTAGAATTTTGAGGTCCAGGTGGTCAAGCTCAGCCTCTTCGCCTACTCCGATAACAACTGGCTTGAGTGGCTTAGGGGCTCTCTTTGTCCCTGCTAGCAGATAACCTCTTCTGAAATGATGAAGCCTCGTGATTATGTAGAACCAATTCCTCGCGATATAGCGCCTGAACTTCGAGAGAAACTCCCTCCAGAACCCTTCATATTCATAGACTGTTTTCACCCAGAGCATGAAGTTGATGTCCCAATTTCCATCAGAGCTCACAACCCACGCGACCTTTGGGTGCTTCTTGAGATAGGAGATGATCCCCTCCTCTGCCTCGTGCGTGGTCTCATGAAGCTTGAGGAATGCACCTGCTGTTATGTACCCAAGGCGCGCGATGTCGATAATAGCGATGTAGTTCCGAATGACGCCCGCGCGCTCAAGCAATTTCATCCTGTACGCGACCGCATCCTTTGAAAGCCCAACCTTCTTCGCGAGCGTCGAGTAGCCCTGTCTAGCATCTACATCCAATTCATAAAGAAGCAGCCTGTCCTTTACGTCGAGCTTGTAAACCACGCCCTCACCATTTCATAAATTTTAATCAATTAGGAAAATTCATATATATAAATATTTCCTTTTAGCGCAAATTTTAAAGAGACATCTTAAATATAGGAAAATACATAATTCCATCAGCCAGTTTGGCTGGGAGGTGCTGGATATGGAAAAAATAACTGTTAGCGGAAGCCTTAGAGACCCAACAGAAGGGTTTAGGAAAATGGGTCTTAGAACAAATTCTGCTTCTAGCGTCAGCGAGTTTTTCAAATTCAAGAACACGCGCAACGCAGAAGTGCCTCCAACTCACGATTCTAACATAGCGCTAAGAGACAAAATCGAGCTTAGACTCGCTGCGAGAAAATTTGGTGAGGAAGCTATAGAATTTGAAAATAGTGGTAACCTATGGAGCGCGGCTCATTCGTGGATGGTTAAAGCGGATATACTTGCAAAAATTGGCGATTGGCAAACGAGGTTAAGGCACGTCTGAGATCAGCCCAATTATACAATGACGCGGCGGATGGAGAATACAGAAGGAGCGACGTCATAGCGGACATGCTACGCAGAATTGCGTCTGGGGAATGCGCAAAAGTCCTGAAAACATTGAACGAAAAAATCGACGCCGAGACCAACTATGAGAGGTTGTATGATATCATAAATACGATTCAGTCTCTTGTACTCAAATACCCCAAATTAATCCCGATAGAATTTCTAGAAACCGCGCGTGAAAAAATAGACGGAAGTATTGATAAATTTGAGAGGGGTGAAAAAGATGACGTATAAAAAAATTAGCTTGAGCCATAGAAAGAGCCATAGAAAAAATGCAAAGACTGTGGACGCGTCGGTTGTAACGCCAGAAGCTCATTTTAGCAGGTTCTTCTCTGATGCAGCGTGCACGCCATTTAGAATTAACACAGAAACAAGCACAGTCGGGGCGTTTATGAGAGCGCAGAGCATGTTTGATGAAAAAGGAAATGCGGATGACGAAACGAAAAAAGATACTTCTGAAAAACTTTCTGAAAAGCTAGATGTTCTTCTCAAAAAATTTAAAACGGAACAAGACGAAAAAAATTTGGAGAGGTATGTATTGAAATCAGACGTCTCATCAATGTAGCCCCCTCACTCGCTCGAGATGTTCTGAAGATTTGGGTTGAGAGAGTCAAGACTGAACGCGAGACTGGAAATTTGTACGATATGGTTTGGATGATTGAAGATATCCTCGAGAAAGATAGGACACTTGCTTCCAAGAGTCTTCTGGATGTTTTAGTTAGCAAATTCTGGTACGAAGCTCAGTATCATAGGCAGAAAGATGTTTTGAATAGAATAAAGGATATGATTAAAAGCGTTATTAGTAGAAACGAGGAACTCGCTTCCCCAGAGATTCAGTATCTAGTTTGGAAAAGCGTTGATTAACCAACGTAGAAAATACGCTAAGTTGCTTAAAAACCAGGCCGGATGAGTTGAGACGTGTCAAACCATCCCCTTCCTTCTTGCTGCATCCCTGGTTTTTTCGAAAATTGTTCTGCCAGAGAACAGAAAAATCTATAAATTGTTCTGTATCAGAACAGAAAAGCTTATAAATTGTTCTGCTGTAGAACAATACATGAGTTCCAGTGACGTGTTTGAGGAATGGAACGCGTACGCGAAAAAGAAGGAGCTGCTTCCACGAGAGGTGGATTTTGACTCTGTCCTTAGCAATGCGGAGTTTAAACTAGTGGCTGTCACAGGAATACGTCGTTGCGGCAAGTCGAGCCTCCTTATGCTTCTCGCTCAGAAAATTGAAAAAGAAGGTGGAAAAGTTGGTTACATTAATATCGAAGATAGCAGGCTGAAGGGAGACAAAAACCTCCTTGATAACGTGCTTAAGTGGTTTGGCGATGGGGGATTTCTATTGCTGGATGAGATAACCAACGCTAGCGATTGGCAGGGCTGGCTGGCAAGGACGCATGAATTACTAAAAGGAAAGATTAGGTTGATAGTGAGCTCCTCGAGAAAAAGCCTTGTGCTCCCAAACAGGCCCCTCCGTGGCCGCATCCTGGCATTCGAGCTTTATCCGTTGTCTTTTAAGGAATTCTTGAAGTTTAAAGGAATCGTCATAGAGAAAACAACTGTTGGAAGAGGGAGAGTTGAAAAAGCGTTTTTGGAGTACTTGAAATACGGTGGGTTCCCGGAGGTGGCACTCGTAAAAGAAGAGATAGACAAAGTGCGGATACTGGGCGCTTATTTCAAAGATATTGTAGGTCTTGATGTGGCGGAGATTTCAGGGCAGGATATCAACGTGGTAGAAACGTTTGGCAAGTACGTGATTCAAAGCCCTTATTTCTCTGCGTCAAAATGTCTTAATTTCTTCAAAACGCTCGGGTATAAGATTGGAAAAGAAAAGATTTTGCAATTGGAAAAATATTCGCAGGCGTGTTATTTGTTCTTCTTCGTGCCCATCTTCTCGTATGGCATTAAGGACAAGTCCCAATATCCGCGGAAAACGTATTGCGGGGACAACGGCTTTTCATACGGCGTTACAGGCAAGATGGATTTTGGAAGATTATTCGAGAACGTCACGTTCCTTGAGTTGAAAAGGAGGACGCAGGGGCAAGAGGAAATCTGCTATTGGAAAAATAAACAGGGGCTAGAAGTAGATTTCGTAATCAAACGAGGGAATGATGTAAGCGAGATAATGCAAGTGGTATATGAATTCAACGATGAGAAAACACGAAAGCGCGAGATAAACGCGATAGTGGAATGCGCAAGGGAACTCAACCCAGCTAAGGTTACAATACTTACAAGGGATACTGCAGAAACAAAAACTTTTGATGGGGTGGAAATAAGATTTGTCCCGCTGATGGATTGGCTGTTGGAATGATGGTGCCTAAACCATCCCCTTCTTCCTCATCGCGTCAAGCACGCGCTCCTTCGCTATGCCTATCGCGACCCTGCGCGCGTCCTTGCAGCCCGACTTCTCGAGAACCAGGCGCGTGTTCTTCGTTATTTTTTCCTCAACTGTTTTGAACATCTGCTCCTTCGTGCCGCCTGTGAACTCGATGTAGGAACTTATCACGCCTCCTGCGTTTGCAACGAGGTCAGGAACAATCGCGATGCCCTTCCGCTCGAGTTCGAGCTCGATGCGCTCAGGAATCGGGATGTTCGCTGCCTCGACGATGATGCGCGCCTTCACCATGTACTTGTTCGCGTCGTTTATGACGTCAGGGCGCGCGCCTGGGATGAGAACGTCGCACTTCAAATCAAAGAGGACCTCTTTTGGAAAAATCTTTCCAGGCCTGTAGTGCGTCACGCTGCCTGTTGTTTGTTTGATTTTCATCAGTTCCCCGTAATTGAGCCCGTTCTCATTGTAAATCATCCCCTTTGAATCAGAGACTGCGACGAGTTTCGCGCCCTTCTCAGTGAGGAATTTCGCGGCGAACGTACCCACGTTCCCGAATCCCTCAATCGCTATGGTCGCGCCATTGATGCTGATTTTCCTGCACTCGAGCGCGACGAGCGTCGCGTGCCCAACGCCGATGCCTGTGCTGCCCAACTCGTGCGGGAGCCCGCCCATCTCCAGGGGCTTGCCTGTGGCTGCCTTTGGAGTTCCAAGTTCATCTGCGAACGCGGCCATCTCTGCCTCGCCGCAGTTCATGTCAGGGCCTGGGACGTACGAGGAGGGGACGATTTCCTTAAGAAGGCGCGCGAACGCGCGCACTGCGGCGAGTTTGTCAACCTTCCTCGGGTCGACTCGGATGCCTGATTTCGCGCCGCCGAAAGGGATGTCAGCGAGCGCGTTCTTCCAGGTCATTGCGCGCGCAAGCCTCGCGACCTCATCGATAGTGACATCTGGCTCGATGCGTATGCCGCCCTTTCCCAGCCCGCGCGCCGTGTTGTCAATAACAAGTATGCCCTCGCTCCTCGTCTTCACGTCGTAGGTCTGGATTATGCGCTCAGGCCCGAACTCGTCGAAAACAACCAAATTAACACCTCTTGAGTTCTTTCAGTAATCGTTATTTGTTCGTCTATTTGCTAACAAAACATTTAAATATTC